>PKZI01000191.1 GCA_003133005.1 Acidimicrobiaceae bacterium
GTCCGAAGGACGACCACTTGCATATAAAGCAAGAGGTCGGAAGCTTCGTGTACAAGTCGACCCTGAACCTGAGCAATAGACGCGTTCATCCGCAAGCGATCTTCGACGACGAAACTGAAACCATGCGACGAGTCAGCAGTGTCGTAAGCAATCAGTTCGTTCCTGGCGCGTACCGCACATCTCAGCGGGCCTGACAATATTGATCGCGTGCGTGCAGCGTAAACCTCGAACCGGGTAAACAAAACCTTGGGCCCGAAATCCTTCTCGCGGCCTGCTATGTGCCTCGAACTTGCTGACGACGTGACGCTCGCCGAAGGAACAACGCGACTTGGATTTACGGACCGCTTTAGTCCCCCGAGCCCATTACTTGGGAATCCGTCCCGTCGTCCTCGCCCATCACGTCATCGTCGGACTCGTCGTCGCCGAGAACGTCGGTATCGACCTGGTCTTCACCGCCAAGCACTCCGCTGTCTTGATCGTCCGCGTCGCCAAGAACGTCAGCATCGACCTGGTCTTCACCGCCCATAGTGGATTCCGGCATAAATTCCCCCCAATTAGTGAACTCCGCTCACGGCATATTCGCTCGCGGCATTGCTCTTTCGTGCGCAATTATTTACCCCCCTAGGACCAATGTCAATAGCGACTTAAGAACGTCTAAATAGGAAGATGTACTTAACAAACCGCAGAATCGAACGTCAATAGCGCGCCGACGTCAGCGCGACGCTTATGACCACACGATTCAATCATTGGCCAAAACAACGCACTTTCTTTCGATTTCCCGCGATGTCACAGGCGTTTCCTACATTGAATTCGTGGGAAACGTGAGAACAACGGGGTCGTCCAATTGGGAGGAGAGCACGGTCGACGCGTTCACGCGCAATCTTCCTGAGATGCTTTGCGCCATGGCCCTGGATGGAGGGAAGTTCATTTGCATCGCGGAACTTCGTGATAGGCGGTACGTGCAATTTCTCGTTAAACCTTCGTGGCACATTTATTCCGAGGTCGTGTCAAATCTCAACATCGTGCACGCCGTTGCGCTGAGTACCGAGGACGAAGACCGGTTGAGAGTATTGGGATTTCATGAACCTGCACCGGATCGTTCTCCGAACTGGCACATGCAATCAACTGATTCGGGCGACTTGCTTCATATCGCAAACGGGTCGACACTCGCTATGAAAAATTCCCTCCATGCGTTTGACGATGATCCAATTTTCGTGAAAACGTGGAGGGAATCACCACCCGTAATCGAACGTGTGTGAAGCGAATTTTGTCCGAAGCACGGTGCAAGAAGTTGAGCTCAACTGTTCACGTCGGCATTCCGCGCGCGACGTATCTCGTCGACCTTATTAATGCGCCGTGACGAGAGAATATAAAGACCCGGTACAGCACAAATGATGCTCGCGAAGACGAAATAAGTGCGAACACCGACGTAGTTGGAGATTTCGCCGGCGACGACGAGACCGAGCGGTGAAATACCGAGCGAGACGAACCAGTCAACCGAACTCGCGCGACCCAAGAGTTCGCGCGGCACCTCGGCCTGCATCATCGATTCCCATATGACATTACCCAGGATCATCATTGGCGATGCCACGATCGGGAAGAAGACGACTTCCCAAAAGTTCGCCGCGACCCCGACGACGAGGGCCGACAACGTACCAATGGTCCAATACGTCCACATCACTCGAATGCGTCGTTTTGGCGCGACGAGGTTCGCCGCCACGAGCGCACCAATGACGCCGCCCACCCCACCCGCCGCACTGAGAAAACCCACGTAGAACTTGGCGTCGTGCAAGTTATGAAGGACGAAGTACGACAACAACACGAACATCGGCGTAAAAACGAACGCGTTCACCAAAGTGACCGCGAGCAACGTCGTCCAGAGCCACCTCGTGCGTCGAACGTACCGCACTCCTTCTCTTATGTCCTCGAGCATCGTGCTTTTTCCATCATGGTCAGGTCGAGGAGTGGGATGCATCAGAGACAAAGTCGTAAAGCTCACCACGAACGTGGCGCAGTCGATGCCAATGGCGAGACTCGTGCTGAAGGCCGCAATGAGTCCTCCGATCGCGGGACCGAGTGTGCTTCCCATCAAGTTGTTCGCGAGAGGTCGCACCGCGTTCATCGCGGGCAGAAGCTCCTCCGGGACGATTTCGGGCGTCAACGCCGAGATTGCCGGGTAAAAGATGGCGTCAAAGCAACCGAAAAGCACCGCAAAGATGAGCAACTCAAAATAGTGAAGGGACCCGGTGGCGATGAGAAGCACCAAAGCGCCCGTCAAGACCGCTCGCACGCCGTCAGAAAGCAGCAGCAATGTGCGGCGCGAAAATCGGTCGACGATGGCGCCTCCGAGCAACAGGAAGACCACGAGCGGGGTCATGCGCGCGGCGGCGTACCAGGAGAGATCGGTGACGCTGGCATGCGTCGTCTCGAGCACGAGCAGCGTGAGTGCGACGAGCGAGATGCCGTCGCCGAAATTAGACACGGCCTGGCCCACCACGAGTAAGGAAGGTTCACGATGATGGAAAAGTTCGACGAGTGCGAGTCTTTTCCTCACGGTCCTCATCCTAAGTCAGGGCAAGACCAATTTTTTCCTACTAATGGAATCCACCGACGGTGGCGCGTCAATTCTCATCACGGCCCGACGCGAGATTGCGCGTCAACTACCATTTCGAACGTGGTCGCGCCAGCCAACTCAACTCAGCGTCTAATGGCCGCAGGTCTGCGCTACGTCGAAGTATCCGCCGTCAGTGCTGCGTCGCCTCATACCCGCCTGGGCGAAAATTTCCCCTCTTCATGAGCGTCGCGTGATTCGAAAACTGCTGGTCGCGAACCGGAGCGAGATTGCGGTACGGGCGTTTCGTGCCGCCAACGAACTTGGTATCACGTCGGTCGCCGTCTTCGCCTTCGAAGATAGGTATTCGTTGCACCGCCAAAAGGCCGACGAGAGCTACGAGATTGGCGAACGTGGTCATCCCGTCCGCGCGTATCTCTCTATCGAGGAGATCATTCGCGTCGCGAAACTGTCGGGCAGTGACGCCGTCTATCCCGGATACGGCTTCTTGTCGGAGTCGCCGGCGCTCGCCGCTGCGTGTGCCGACAACGGACTCACGTTCGTTGGACCATCGTCACACGTGCTCGAGCTCGCGGGGAACAAAGTCCGCGCCCTGGAGGCGGCGCGGGCAGCGGGATTACCAACGCTGCGCAGCGTCTCGCTGTCAGCTTCGTCTTCGAAGAGCGCCGATAACACTGGCGGCAAGGATCAGTCCGCACTGACCGAGATGGCGAACGAGATTGGATTTCCCCTTTTCGTGAAAGCAGCGGCAGGTGGGGGTGGACGAGGCCTTCGCCTCGTACACGTGCTTGCAGATCTCGACCAAGCCATTGCCACCGCG
>PKZI01000137.1:0-292 GCA_003133005.1 Acidimicrobiaceae bacterium
AACACGGCATCTGGTTCAAGGGAGCCAACGGCGCCATCGAGTTCGTCATCAATGTCCTCACGTTGCTCGCGTCGATCCTTCTCACTCGCTGGACGTGGTCACGGCGCCACGATCTGGGCGCGTCGGGCGAGAATTTCGTACGTGCGGACGGGTAGTTTGGAGCAGTGAAAAGCGCGCCCGAATCTCTGCACCGCGCACTTGGGCTCACCGACGACGAATTCGGGTTGATCGAGAAAGTACTCGGCCGCGAACCGAATCCATTGGAATTGGCGCTCTACGGCGTGATGTGGAG
>PKZI01000137.1:313-14856 GCA_003133005.1 Acidimicrobiaceae bacterium
GACGTCTTCACCATGGGCGCGCGACCCCTCGCGGTGATGGACCCCTTGTTCTTTGGCGAGTTGACCGACGCGCGCCAGCGCTGGCTCGTCGAGGGAGTGGTGTCGGGAATATCGGGTTACGGGAACTCCGTCGGCGTGCCCACCGTGGGTGGCGAGTTGACCTTTGACGAGTGCTACGCGTCGAATCCGCTCGTGAACGTGTTGTGCTGTGGGGCCTTGCCCACGGACCGTCTCGTGCTCGGCGTCGCGTCGGGCGTGGGAAATCTCGCGGTCTTATTGGGCTCATCGACCGGGCGTGACGGTATTGGCGGCGTCTCGGTACTCGCGTCGGCCGGTTTCAGCGGTGAGGACGGTGCGGCGTCGCTCGATGACGCGAAGCGACCGAGCGTCCAGGTGGGCGACCCCTACGAGGAGAAGCGCCTCATCGAGGCGTGCCTCGAACTGCTCGATCGCGGGCTCGTCGTGGGCATCCAAGACCTCGGCGGTGCGGGACTCGTGTGTGCCACGAGTGAGACCGCCGCACGAGGCGGCGTCGGCATGGACGTCGACATCACCGCCGTGGCGCTTCGCGAAGAGGGCATGGCGCCCTTTGAGATCATGACGTCCGAAAGTCAAGAACGCATGCTCGCCATCATCACGCCCGAGAACTGGGACGAGCTCGCCGATCTGTGCGCCAAGTGGGAGGTACGTGCCAATGTCGTCGGTCGCGTCGTCGAGCCAGTCGTGGACGCGCAGGGTCGAAAGGTCGGCATGCTGCGCATACGGCGTGGTTTCGACGGCGAGATCTTGGGCGAGGTGCCCGCGACGTCACTCGCGGACGAAGCCCCCCTCTACGACCGACCTCGCGCACGACCCGTGTCTCTCGACGCCGTGCTCGCTGACGATCCGACGAAGGACGAGCCGGTGGGTTCACCCAACGATGATCTGTTGGCGCTGCTTCTTGATCCGACGTGGGTCTATCGACAATACGATTCGCAACTTTTCTTGAACACGGTCGTCGGCCCAGGTCGTGACGCGTCACTCCTTCGACTCGCGGGACCCGGGCTACCCTCGTCAAACCGCGGTATCGCGCTCACGACCGATTCGAATCCTCGCTGGTGCGCGCTTGATCCTCGCGTGGGCACGGCACTCACCGTCGCCGAAAGTGTCGCGAACCTCGCGTGCGTGGGCGCGAGCGCGAAAGCGCTCGTGAATTGCCTCAACTTCGGTAACCCTGAACACCCAGAGGTCATGTGGCAACTGTCCGAGTCAATCGATGGGATGGCCGAGGCGTGTCGCGCCCTCGAGATTCCCGTTGTGGGTGGCAACGTCTCGCTCTATAACGAGAGCGGTGGAAGCGATATTGACCCGACACCCGTCGTCGGGCTCTTGGGCGTCGTTGACGCCCTCGTGTCGCCTCCTCCGGGATGGAACTGGCGTGAGGGTGACGCGGTCGTGTTAGTGGGTGCTCGCCGGGCGTCCGGCGATACCGCGTTCCCGTTAGGTGGCTCACGTTGGGCGACGAAACGAGGTCGTCGAGGCGGCACCGTCGCGGACTTTGACGGATCGTCGCTCAAGAAGACGTTCGACTTCGTCGCTGCGGAGATTTCGGCGATCTGTGCGGGCAACGAAAGTGACGTGACGTCCGTGCACGACGTGGGCGGCGGAGGGCTCGCGACCGCACTCGCGGAGATGGCGAGCAGCACCGGCCTCGGCGCCAACGTCGTCGAACTCGAGGGTCACGGCGAACTTTTCGCTGAATTTCCCGGACGTTTTGTCATGACGACCAACAATCTCGATCAGTTCGTTTCGCGCGCCGCGTCGGCGGGCGTGGCCCTCGAGGAGATCGGACGCGTGGGTGGGACGAACCTGCGCATCGGTGCGAGCATCGACCTCGAGGTGCAGGAAATAGCGCGACGACGTGCGAACGCACTGGAGGACTCGCTCGCCGGAGTGGGTTAACGCATTGCTTTCAGCTCGGTGAGCACCTCGTTGGGAACTCGCAGGTCCCCAGATTTTCCAAAGCCGAGCGTGACGTCGCCCTTGTAGCTGCCGTGGTAGTCCGATCCACCCGTGGGGATCATGCCCGCGTCGCGCGTCAATTTCACCATGAGGGACCGAAGCGCTTCGGACGTGCCGCCGTAGTAGGCCTCCACGCCCTGTACCCCGCGCTCGCGCAACGACGCCATGACACGTGGCATGGTCGCGACGATGGTCGTTGTGTTGAGCGAGTCGACGTAGTTCACGAGAGGGTGGGCAATCGAAAAGACCGTTGACGAACCGGCCGCGGCGTCGACGAATTCCTCGATGGCCATGCTTGTCTTAGGCACGTACGCGCGACCGTCGCTCCCGAGCCATTCGACGAAGATCCCGTTCCAGCCTTCGTCGGTGCGTTCCCCGACGATCTCTGGATGGAGTTCGAACATCGCGCGCGCGAAGTGCGGTCGGCCAATGGAGTGGACGTTGCCCGCGAGCAACGCCAAATAGTCGATCGTCAGTCGATCAAAGCCCTGTTCGTTGAGGACCTTGACGAGGGCCATGTTGCGCACGTCGCGGTCGTGGCGAAGCGACGCCAACTTCTGTTGGAGTGGGTGGTCCTCGTTCATTGGTAAGAAATAGGCCAGCATGTGCACGTTGCGTGGTCCCACGCTGCCGTCGGGGCGGCGCTTTGGAAACGCGTTATCGCGCAGCGATACCTCGACGCCGCTGACGAGTTCGATGCCGAGTCGCTCACAGGCTTCGCTCATCTGGAGGTGACTCGCGGTGGTGTCGTGGTCCGTGAGGGCGAGGGCAGAGATACCCAGCAGGTACGCCTTTTGGGCTAACTCCGTGGGCGTGTCGGATCCGTCCGAGAAACTCGAGTGCGTGTGCAGGTCAATCACCGAAATCAGCGTACCGAACACGCTGCACGCGCCTGGCGCACTGTGCGAGAATGGCGCAGTGCCGCGCCAGTCTTTTACCCGTAGTGTGGAGAAGGCATGAAAGAAGCCTGTGGCGTTGTTGGGATAGTTGCTCCGGGACGCGACGTTTCACATCTTTGCTACGACGCGCTCTACGCGCTCCAGCACCGTGGTCAAGAATCCGCGGGTATGGCGACCTTTCAAAACGAGCAAATCACCGTCGTCAAGGACAACGGACTCGTCAGCCACGTCTTTGCCGACACGACGCTGCGCGCGCTCGCGGGCTCGTTCGTCATTGGTCACACGAGGTACTCCACGTCGGGATCGGCGAACTGGACCGCCGCTCAGCCGGTGTTTCGCTCGGCCGGTCGCTCGGGTTTCGCCCTCGGTCACAACGGGAACTTGACCAATACCTTCGAACTCGCCGACAAGGCGGGCATCCAAGTGACCTCGATGTTGTCGGACTCGGACCTCGTCGCTGAGTTGCTCGCGCGTGAAGTCGAGAATGGCCACTCACTTAGCGAGGCGCTCTCGCTGGTATTGAGTATCGCCGAAGGTGCGTTCTCGATGGTCGTGCTCGAAGCGAACGCGGTGCACGCGGTGCGCGACCCTTACGGCTTTCGACCGCTCTGTCTCGGACTCCTCGGTACGCCCGAAGAGCCCGAAGGCTGGATCGTCGCATCAGAGTCGCCGGCGCTCGACGTCGTGGGAGCGACCTTCATCCGCGAGATCGCGCCGGGTGAGATGGTCACCATCACCACCAGTGGCGTGACTTCGGTGCAGCTCCTCGAACCCGCCAGTGACAAGCAGAAACTCTGCATTTTCGAGTTCGTGTACTTCGCTCGACCCGATACCTACCTCATGGGTCATCAGGTGCACACAACCCGGCGACGCATGGGTGAACTGCTCGCCAGCCAGTCCCACGTGCCCGCCGACATCGTCATGGGCGTGCCGGACTCGGGCGTGCCCGCGGCCGAAGGGTACGCCAAGGCGTCAGGCATCCCTTTCGGCTACGGCCTGGTAAAGAATCGTTATATCGGCCGCACGTTCATCGCGCCCGACCAGAACAAGCGAGCGGCGAGCGTTCGGCGCAAACTCAATCCACTGCGCGAGAACATCGAGGGCCAGCGCCTCATCGTGGTCGACGACTCGATCGTGCGCGGTACGACGACCCAGGCACTCGTGAAGATGCTGCGCGACGCCGGGGCGAAGGAAGTGCATCTTCGCATCTCGTCACCGCCGTTCATGTGGCCCTGCTACTTCGGGATCGACACGCCCACGCGCGATGATCTGTTAGCGGCGAATCACTCGCTGTCTGAGATGAACGAGTTCATAGGTTCGGACACGCTCGAATTCATCACGTTGGAGAACCTGCGAAGCGCGATCCAACTCGACGGTGAGTGTTGTGACGCGTGTTTGACGGGCAACTATCCCGCGCCCACCCCGGTTGCACTCGGGGCGAGCAGGGGTCGTTGGTGACGCGGCTCCTTGATCAACCCACGGGCGGTTTGACGTATAAGTCCGCCGGCGTTTCCATCGAAGCGGGCGAAGAAGCGGTCGATCGGATCAAGAAAGTGGTCGACGCCACGCGACGTCCCGAAGTGCTCGGCGGTCTAGGCGGCTTCGCGGGATTGTTCGCCCTCAACCTCGCCAAGATGAAAGAACCGGTTCTCGTTTCCTCAACCGACGGCGTCGGCACGAAGCTCGAAGTCGCGCGTCGGATGGGTCGTTACGACACGGTGGGTCGCGACCTCGTCGCGATGTTGGTCGACGACATTGTCTGCACGGGAGCCGAACCCTTATTCATGCTCGACTACGTGGCAGTTGGTTCGCTCGTCCCTTCGCGGCTCGAGGAACTGGTGACCAGCATCGCGGAGGGCTGTCATCTCGCAAATATCGCCCTGCTGGGTGGCGAGACGGCTGAGCACGGCGGTGTCATGGGATCAGACGACCTGGATGTGGCTGGTTTCGCCGTCGGCGTGCTCGAGCGTGGCACCGAACTCGGTGTGCATCGCGTCCATAAGGGTGACGCGATCGTGGGATTGGCCTCACCCGGACTTCGCTCAAATGGCTACTCGCTCGCTCGAAAGGTATTGCTGGACGACGAAAGTGCGTTGACACGCCCCGCCTACGAGGGCTCGACACGCACGCTCGGCGAAGAACTCCTCTTGCCGTCGGTGATCTACGCGCCCGCGGTCCTGGCCATGAAGAAGAAGATGGGTGACGGACTTCGGGCGGTCGCACACATCACGGGCGGGGGCATCATGGGCAACGTGGTGCGCATCGTGCCGCCGACGCGCGACGCGGTGATCCACCTCGACGCCTTCGAGACGCCAGAGATCTTCTTTGAGATCCAGCGTCGTGGCCAGGTGAGCGCCGACGAAATGGTGCGAGTCTTTAACTGTGGGCTCGGCATGGTCGTGGTGGTCGATCCCGACGAGACCGATACCGCGGTCGAAGAGGCGCGCGCGCAGGGTCTCGGGGCGGCGGTCATTGGCAATCTTCGTAGCGGTTCGGGCTCGGTGGTCTTGACGTGAGCGACGAGCGCGACCGCGTTCTTCAACACCTTCTTGACCACTCGGTGCGACGAGGAGATTTCGTGTTGAAGTCCGGTCGTCGATCGTCGTGGTTCATCGACTCCAAAATGACGATTTGCGCGCCCGAGGTCATGGTGGACGTCGCGTCGTTACTCCTCGAAAAAGTGCCAGCCGAAGTGACGGCCATAGGGGGCTTGACGATGGGTGCCGACGGAGCTTCGTTCGTCACCGCGGGCGTCGCCGCGACCCGAGGGCGGATGTTGAACGCCTTCAGCGTGCGAAAAGAAGTGAAGGATCACGGTGCGGGTGGTCGAATCGCGGGGGTACTTGACGTGAACGACCACGTGGTGATCCCCGAGGACACGGTGACGCGCGGCACGAGTCTGCTCGAAGCGGCGAACGTCGTGCGCGATTTTGGTGCGAACGTCGTGCTCCTCCTTGCGGTCGTTGATCGCGGGGGCACCGTTAGGGACCTCGCGGCGCGCGAAGGCCTGACCTTCGAGGCGCTGTTCAGTGCGCCGGACCTCGGTTTCTCCTACGAGGGCGCCTAGTTCTCCTTCGCGAGAACGTCGAACACTCGTTTTCGCCACGCACTGAGTTCGGGATAGTTCTCTTCGGGTGTGTGACCAAATCGCAGCACGAGTGCGTCGAGGGCGGGCACCACGCTGATGCTCTGGCCCTCGTAACCGCTCGCCCAGTACGTACCGTATTCGTCACCGGTGATCCACCACTGCCAGCTGTAGAACGAGTCGCTGTCGGGATCTTTACTGAGCGGCACCTGGGCGTTCTGGGCCCACTCGCGCGAGACCAGTTGGCGCCCGTCCCATTCGCCACCGCGTAGGTAGAGGAGACCGAACTTCGCGAAATCGAGCGCGTTGGCGTGCAAGTAACTCGACGCCACGAAGACACCGGTGGGATCAAAGGTCGCCACGGCACTGCTCATCCCAATCGGATCGAAGAGTCGCTCGTGCAAGTACGCGTCGTAGGAATCGCCATAACCAACATGGTCCGCGACGATGCGACTGAGCACGTTGGTCGTACCGCTCGAATAGTTGAAGAACGTGCCGGGCTCGTGGGCGAGTGATATTCGCGCGCAGTAACCGGCCATGTCGTTCTTCCCGTCGCCAAAGAGCATCTCGATTACGTCGCTCTTCTGGCCAATCTCGTAGTTCTCGACGAATCCGAGTCCGTCGCGCATCGCGAGTAAGTCGCGCAGGCGAATCGCGTGGCGAGGATCATCGGGCGAGGACCACTCGGGTATCGGCGCACGATCGTCGGGATCCAGTTCACCCGCGTCAACGAGTGTGCCCACGATCATGTGCAGGACCGACTTCGCCATGGACCATGAGAGGAGTTGACTTGACTGGCCAATGGGCTCGGGGGCGCGGTCAAAGAATTCCTGGACGCCCGCGTAGCGCTCGACTAGGACTTCGCCGCCCTGGATGACGACGACGGCGTTGGTGAGGGCGAGCTCTTCGAGGGTGAACGCCTCGTCGACGACCTGGTCGAGTCGGGCTGAGGATCGCGTCGCGCGCGGCCACGACGAGGTGGGCCATGGCACGCCCGCGGGTTGGGGCGCGACGCGCGGGGTCACGTGTGGCAGTGTGCTCATGATTTTCTCAGTCCCCTTTGTCCTAGGCATTCTGTCACTCGTCACGTCACAGCACGTCGGTATGTTTCGTCGATGACCAACGACCCCGAACCCGCCGTGCGCTATTTGTACCGGTCCGCACGCAGGTCGCTAAAGCGTGACGCGATGGTCAACGTCTACCTCGTCGAGCCTTGCTACGGATCGACGGTCGTCGCACGGATTGAACCACTGGGTCTCGTACACGCGCGCATTGGTGAGCACGAAAGCGCCTTGCGGGGCCTGGGGCGAAATTTGGTGTCGGTCGGGCCGTGGCGCACGACACCTAGTACTCGTCACACGCGGGTGCGAGTGCGATCACTTCGAAATTGAGACGGTCGTCTCGAGGAAGGTTCCCCGAGACGACCGGATGGTGGTCGAGACCGGCGTCGATCCGGTGACCTCACGCTTTTCAGGCGCGCGCTCTACCGACTGAGCTACTCGACCTCCTCGTCACCCTTTCGGGTGTCGAGCGGACCTGACGGGNNTGCACCACAGGTCCTCGGTGTTCTCGAAGCAAACTCCGAGACGCGAAGTGTCAGTCTATCCCGTAGCGCGTGCGCGATTTGAGGCCTGAAATGTTCCAAAATCGACCCGCTCGTAGACTTTCGCCGGTGTCGACTGCGTACCTTCTCTCGCGATATCTCCTCACCCGCGCGTGAACACTGTCGTTGTCGTGGTGGTCCTCGGGGCGGGTTTCGTGCACGCGCTATGGAACGCCATGGCGAAGAGCCTGCACGACCAGTTCGCGAGTTTCGCGCTACTCAATCTCGGGGTGGCCATCGTGTGTTGGATCTCATGGCCCTTCGTGGGACTACCCAAATCGGCGGCCCTGGTGTATCTGCTCTTTTCGGTACTCTGTCACGTCAGTTACGAGCTGTTTCTCATGGGAGCGTATCGTCGGGCAGACTTTTCCCAGTCCTATCCGATTGCGCGCGGCGTGGCGCCACTGTTGGTCGCTCTGGCGAGTTTGGTGTTCGCCGGCGAGCACCTCAGTGCGCGCGGTCTCTGTGGGGTCGTGGTCATTGTCGTTGGCATTGCCAGTCTGGCGCTGCGTCGAGATCCCGCGGTCGGCGCGCGCCAGGCGTTCTTCTGGGCACTCGCGACCGGGGCTGCGATCGCGACGTACACGGTGATCGATGGTCTTGGCGTGCGAGCGAGTAACAATGCATTGCGCTACGCCGTCACGCTCTTCGCGCTGCAGTCAGGCGCCTGGCTCGTCGGGGTCGTGGCGCGTCAACCTCGCGGTTGGTGGCCGGACGCACGTCGCGCCAGCGTGGGCCTCGCCGCAGGCATGCTCTCGATGGTTGGCTACATCGCGGTCTTGTGGGCTCAAATACGTGCGCCGCTCGGGGTCGTGAGTGCGTTACGCGAGACGGGCGTGCTCTGGGCCGCACTCATTGGTGTGTTGATTTTTCACGAAGGCCGTTTGCGTCGCATCGTGGTACCCGCCATCGTCGTGGTTGCGGGCATTGCCCTATTGAGTCTGGGTTGATGACGAGAGTCGCTAGTAGGGAAGAACCAAGCAGAACGGATGGCCGACAGGATCGAGGAAGACGCGAAAGGTCTCGCCCGGTTGGAAACTCGCCTTGGTGGCTCCTTGCTCGAGGACGTGGCGCTCACCTTCGTCTAGGTCGTCGACGAGAAAGTCGAGATGAAGTTGCTGCGGTACCGGGCCATCGGGCCACGTTGGCGCGACGTAGTTCGCCACGCGTTGAAAGGCGAGCGTGGGCATGCCCTCATTCATCAGTCGAACCCATTCGGTGTCGTCGGGGGTCACTTGGTCCAGCGGTTCAATCTCTAGACCGGTGACGCGCGAATAGAAGTCCGCGAGGGCGAGCGGATCGGGACAGTCCAGGGCCGTCAGTTCAAGTTGAGGCTTCATGCGCACAACGTAGTCCAGTGCGTGCCGCGAATCTAGATGGACTGACTTCGTCCAGTAGTTGCGCTTAAGGTAGCGTTCCGCTCACGCTCGCGGGAAAGTTTGCGGTGGCTTGCGCGTACCACTGGGCTGATGGCTTCGGTGAGCGGGCGAACGTCGTGCGGTCTACGCTCACGATGCCGAACTTGGGCGCGTAGCCGAGGGTCCACTCGAAGTTGTCGAGCAGCGACCACTGGAAATAACCGCGTACGTCGATGCCGTCGTCAAGCACGCGCTGGAGTCCCTTGAGCGCCGCGTGGAGATAACGAATTCGTTGCTCGTCGTCATTGGTCCCGATGCCGTTTTCGGTGACGATGATGGGTTTGGAAGTAAACGACGCGGCACGGCGCACGGTATGTTCGACGCACTGGGGCCAGAAGAGATAGCCCATCTCCGTCTTCTCGCCGGGAGGATCAAAGACGACGCCGTCGGGTCCAACAAGAAGTTTCGTGTAGCACTGGACACCGACGTAGTCATCATCGTCGACTGCGCGAAGATACTTGTCCTCCATCTCGTCGCGCATCTCTTCTAACAACGCTTCACCACCGGCAAGTGCCTCGTACTCCTGCATCGAAAGTGGCATACCAATGGGAAAGTCTCCGGGGCCCTCACGAAGTGCTTCGCGCATGGCGACGTGAGCTCTGCGCATCATTTCATTGACAGCCACAAAACGTTCGTTGTCACTCACTTGAGGCGGGAAGAAGCCTAGGAGATAGCCCATCACCGCGACGATGTTCGGTTCGTTGATGGTGCACGCAATACCAATGAGTGCGCCAAGTTCTTGAACCACGACGCGTGCGTAGTTCGCGAGCCAGTCGACAATCTCGGGATTCTCGAAACCTCCCGCGTCCGCCACCCAGGTGGGCAGCGTGAAGTGATGCAGCGTCACGACGGGCAGAATCGAACGCGCGTGACACGCTTCGAGGACGTTTCGGTAATGGTTCAACGCATCGATCGAAATCGTGCCTCGCTCCGGCTCGATCCTCGCCCATTCAACGGAGAGTCGAAACGAGTTAAGCCCGAACTGCACGAGCAGGTCTAAGTCCTCTTCATAACGGTGCCACGAGTCGCACGCGTCGCCGCAGACTTCGGCGGCGATGGTGTTCGGGGCGTGCTCAAAACGCCACCAATCGGTGTTCGTGCCACCTCCTTCGATTTGGTAGGCGGAAGTGGACGTACCCCACGAAAAGGTAGGAGGGAATTGGATTGAGCGTGTGGCCATTCACCGAATCTAAGTCGGTGGCGGTGCTCGCCGCAGCCCTATTTCGAAACGATGACTATAAAGCCCCACACCGCGGTCGCGATGATGACCAGACCGATGGCGACCACCGCGACTCGATTGAATGTGCGCAGGGTGACGGTGCTGTCGCCGCGTCGTGAGAGTGAGAACGAATAGATACCCACACAGAAAAGTACGACGAGCCCTAGACCCGTCGCCACGCTGGTGAGCAGGACCTGTGCAAGGGCGTGCCAATCAATGAGAGGTGACGCTGGCGTGTTCATACCTTGACCTCTTCGTTGACGTGTGCCGACTTCTCGAGCACCTCGTCATGCGCTCCCCACTGGTCGTTCACGTTCTGCGCGTTTATCTTGTCCCTGCGAGAAGCTCGGTAGATGACTGCGCAGTACGCGAGGACGACCGCGGTTACTACGACGACACCGAATGAGTTCCCCACCGCTCGCTGCAGGTAGAAGGCGAGGGCACCGCACAGCCCCGCCGCGGGCAGCGTGATGATCCACGCCGTTGCGACACGACCGGCGAGTGACCAGCGCACGGTGCGCTTTCGAGTGCCGACGCCCGTGCCGAGAATTGAACCGGTGGCGACGTAGGTGGTCGACAGCGGCATGCCAAAATGGCTCGAGGAAAGGATGACGACCGAGGACGTCATCTGTGCGCAGAAGCCTTGCGTGGGGCTCAACTTGGTAAAGCCGTGTCCCATTGTTCGAATGATGCGCCAACCGCCAATCAGTGTGCCCAAAGCAATTGCGAGCGCACAGATCAGAACGACCCACGAGGGTGTTGAACTGTTCTGGGCGATCGTGCCATTGGCGACGAGCGCAAGTGTTACAACGCCCATGGTCTTCTGCGCGTCGTTGGTTCCGTGGGCAATCGAGAGTAGCGACGTCGAACCAATCTGGCCAATTCTCATCCCCACTGACTTCGTCGCCACGTCGGTGGTTTTCGTGAGTCGTCGTGCAAGCGACGTCGCGACGGCCGCGAGCACTAACGCAATGAGTGGCGCCGCAATCGAAGGTGCGAGCACCTTGGCGACGATGCCACTCCACAGCACTGCACTCGCACCCGCGTGCGCGATCATGGCGCCAATGACGCCGCCAATCAGGGCGTGGCTCGATGACGAAGGGATCGCGAAGTACCACGTCGTGACGTTCCACACGATCGCTCCGAGCAGTCCTCCTACGACGACGGGCAAGATGATGTCGCCTTGACTGACGATCCCGCTTGCAATGGTGGCAGCAACCTTGAGCGACAAGAAGGCACCCACGAGATTGAGCACGCTCGAAAGAATGACCGCGGTGCGGGGCTTTAAGGCACCTGTGGCGACCGTCGGAGCGACGGCGTTGGCCGTGTCGTGAAAGCCGTTGGTAAAGTCGAAGCCCACGGCGATGAGCACGACGAACACCAGCACGAAAGTGTTATGCACAACTCACTTCTAGCAAGCAAAACCGCCAATCTCCTAGGAAAACCGCTGATTTGGCCCACTTTTGTCGCAGATTTCACTTTCGTTTTACTTTGGGGCGGCGTCGTGAGGTGCTGTCACCAATGGGTCGTCATAGCGTGGTCGCGCCGTCGAGGACTAACGTTCGCGACCGTGGACGAAAGAGTTCTTGGTGACTGAACGCAATGCGGACCGTAAGCCCGCAAGTATCCACACGCAAGCGCGACACGACGATGTGGGGCGCGCCATTGCGTCGGCGAGCACCGAGGACTTCGATTTGGCCGAGCGCGGTCGTCTTGCGGCGGCGTCGCCGCGCCAAGTTATTGGTCGATTCGGTCACGCTGTGTGGGACCTCGACAGCTACGCCTTCCTCGACGATCCCGCGTACACGAAGGCGCCTCCCGCAACCGTGAATCCAAGTTTGTGGCGACAGGGGCGACTGAACAACGTAGCGGGTCTCTTCGAGGTCACCGAAGGTATTTATCAGGTGCGCGGCATGGACATCTCCAACGTGACCTTCGTAGCGGGCGACACGGGTTGGATCGTCATCGACCCACTCACGTCACAAGAGACTGCGGCGGCGGCTCTCGCAGTGGTCGATGAGCATCTCGGTGCACGCGACGTGCACGCGGTGATTTACACCCACAGCCACACGGACCACTTTGGTGGTATTGGCGGAATCGTCAGCGAGCAGCGCCTTTCCGAAGGTGCCGTGCAACTCATAGCGCCGCAAGGATTTCTTGAGGCGGCGGTGAGTGAGAACGTGCTGGCGGGAACGGTCATGCTTCGTCGAGCTACGTACATGTACGGCGCGTTCCTACCTCACGACGCCCAAGGTCACGTCGACACCGGTCTCGGCAAGGGCTTGCCGGCGCTGCCCACCGTTGGCGCCGTCGCACCGAACGTCGTTATCTCCGAGAGCGGTACCGAGATGGTCATCGACGGGGTGCGCGTGGTCTTTCAGTTGACGCCCGGAACCGAGGCACCCGCCGAGATGAACATGTTCTTTCCTGACAGACAAGCACTATGCGTCGCGGAGAACTGTACGGCGAACCAACACAACGTCTACACGCCGCGTGGAGCCCAGATCCGCGACGCCCTCGTATGGAGTAAATATATCGACGAGGCACTCGATTGGTATGGTCCTCAAACCGACGTGCTCTTCGCGAGTCATCATTGGCCGAGGTGGGGGCGCGAAGCGGTTGCGTCGTATCTCGCGAGTCAACGTGACGCGTATCGCTACGTGCATGATCAGACCCTGCGCTTGGCCAATCAGGGCTTGACGCCCAACGAGATTGCCGAAGGTTTGCGACTACCTGATGGACTCGGTGACGAATTCTTCAATCACGGTTATTACGGCACCGTTTCTCACAACTCCAAGGCGGTGTACCAGCGTTACCTCGGTTGGTTCGACGCGAACCCCGCGCACCTCTGGCCCCACCCGCCCGTGGAGGCGGCGCGACGTTACGTCGCCTTCATGGGAGGAGCGAGTGAGGTCATCGCCAAAGCGCAGGTCGCCTTTGACGAGGGTGACTATCGCTGGGTCGTCGAAGTGGTGAATCACGTCGTGTTCGCCGAGCCCGAGAACGAGCAAGCGCGTCTCTTACAGGCCGACGCGCTCGAGCAATTGGGCTATCAGAGTGAGTCGGGGCCTTGGCGTGACTTCTATCTGACCGGCGCACTCGAACTTCGCTCGAACGGCACGGCGCTCAAGGGAATCGCGGGCAACGCACTGGGACCGGCGATCGTCCGGTCAATGACGACCGAACTTCTACTTGACCTTCTCGGCGTACGCGTCAACGGACCTCGCGCCGTTGGGTTGGACTTTAAGGCGAACATCGTGATTCTGGATCGAGATGACGAGGCGTGGTCGTGGGGAATACGTCACGGCGTGCTGCACGCGCGCCGTGGGGCGCAGAATCCTGACGCGTCGGTCTTCATTCGTGCGACCCTTGAGACTTTCTCCCAATTCGCGTCAGGTACCGTGGCGCTCGAGGTCTTGATGGAGAACTCGTCCTTTGAAGTGACGGGCGACACGGACGTTTTGCGGCGACTGAGTGAATGTCTCGACACCTTTGAATTCGGTTTCGAAATCGTGCTGCCTTAAGCCGAGAGGCGAGCGATGACGTCATCTACGACCCCGCTCGTCGTCGCCTCACCTCCTAAATCGAACGTGCGCACGCCGTCGGCTGCCCCTTGGAGGGTGGCGGAGCGCAAACGATCACCGGCGGCTTTATAGCGAGGGTCCTTTAGATGCAGGGCAGCTTGGTCGAGCAGCGCCGCTTGGGCGAGGAGCATGGCCATGGGGTTGGCGACGTTCTTCCCTTCGAGCGTTGGCGCGGTGCCGTGAGGAGCCTCGGCCATGGCAACCTTGGGTTGAAGGTCCTCGTCTAATGCCAACAGCACGGACTCGGCACCCGCGATCGAACCAAACATCGCGAGCACAAGGTCGCTCAAACAATCACCGTCTCGGTTGAGCGCGGGGATGACGAGTGTCTCGTCGTGCGCGTCAGTGAGCAGACCGGCGTAGGTCGCGTCGATGAGCGTCGGTCGATAGGGAACGTCGGCGTAGCGCGCGGCGGCGGCGTCCATCTCTTCTTTCAACATTCCCTCGTAGGTCGGTGAGACGGTCCACTTTGGGCCGCCGTAGACAATGCCACCTACTTGGGCGGCGGCTCGAAAGGCGTACTCCGAGACGAACCGACACGTCGAACGTTCGATTCGCTCGGTGCGCCACGCCACCTCATCAAACGCGTCGGCGGTGCCTTCGCGGCCCTCGTCGGCGCCGTAGGCGTCGCCCACGGCCATGCGGACGATCGAGATCGGTGAGTGGATGCCGCCGATCGGACGGATGCCGGGCAGCCGCCGGCCCGTGCGAACGATCACCTTGCCGTCGATCGC
>PKZI01000111.1 GCA_003133005.1 Acidimicrobiaceae bacterium
CGCCATCAAGCGCGGCACCGGCGAACTCGAGGGCGTTCGCTACGAGTCGATCAGCTACGAGGGCTACGGCCCCGACGGCGTCGCCGTGATCGTCGAAACCCTGACCGACAATCGCAATCGGACCAGCGCCGAGATCAAGCACGTCTTCGCAAAGAATGGTGGATCGATCGCCGAGCCGGGTGCCGTGTCGTGGCAATTCGACCGCAAGGGGCTCATCGAGGTCGCCGGACCACTCGACGAGGATCAACTCCTCGAGTGGGTCATGGACGCGGGCGGCGAGAACTTCGACCAACAGGGCGAGAACTTCGTCGTGACGACCGAACCCCACGACGTGGGCGCAGTTCGCGACGCGCTCGAAACCCACGGCGCGAAGGTCCTCAGTGCGGACCTCACGTTGGTGCCCCAGAATCTCATTGAAGTCGACGACGAGTCCGAAGCGAAGAAAATCCTGCGGCTGATGGACGCGATCGACGAACACGACGACGTCCAGAACGTCTACGCGAACTTCGATATACCTGACGAAATCCTGGCGACCTTCGAGGGCTAAAGCCCCAGTCTCGTCAGCCTCGCACAGTAGTATCGAACATATGTTCGTACTCGGTATCGACCCCGGACTCACGCGCTGCGGTTTCGGTCTCGTAGAAGGGTCCTTCGAAGGTCTCGAGTCGTTTCGCGCGGTACGCGCCGGTGTCGTCGAGACTCGCGCGGACGAATCGGTAGAAAAACGCCTCGGGCAGTTGATGATCGAACTCCAAGCACTCCTCAGCGAAATGCGTCCCGACGCGGTCGTCGTGGAGCGTGTCTTTTATCAACGCAACGCAAAAACCGCTATTCCCGTCGCCCAAGCGAGCGGCGTCGCCGTGGCGCTCGCGAGTTCACTCGAGGTTCCCGTGCGCCAGTTCACTGCCCAGCAGGTGAAGCTCGCCGTCACTGGTTATGGTGCGGCGAGCAAAATCCAAGTCCAAGGCATGGTCGCGCGACTGTGCGCTTTGGCCCAAGTGCCCGAACCGGCCGACGTCGCCGACGCCCTCGCCCTCGCCATCACGTATTTCATGATGGAACGCACCGAACAGCGCTACCCGGCGGTTCGCACGTGATTGGATGGCTCAACGGACGCGTGCTGCACCAGCACCTCGACGGCTCGATCGTGCTTGACGTGAACGGAGTGGGCTACGAGTTGAGCGTCAGTTCCTCGGCGAGTTATCGCGTGGGCGAACAAGTGGAACTCTTTGTCTACACCGTGGTGCGCACCGACACGATCCAGCTGTACGGCTTTGGGTCCTTCGCCGAGCGTGAATTCTTTGAGTTGTTGTTGATTGTCCAAGGTGTGGGTCCTTCCACCGCGCTCGCGGCACTGCGCACCATGACGATTGGTGAGTTGACCCAGGCGATTGAGGCGGGCGACGTGAAAAAGGTGTCGACGATCTCGGGTATCGGCGCCAAGACCGCGAGTCGAATCGTCCTCGAACTGAAGGGCAAGCTGGTCCTTGCCGACACCGGTGGTGCACCCGCACACGTGGCTTCGAGTGAGATTGATGATGCGCTGCGAGGTCTTGGTTATTCCAGCCAGGAGATTCGTCAAGCCCTCGAGGGTGTTGATTTGCCCGTGAGCGAACCAGAGGCCTTGCGCATGGCGCTGTCGCGACTGCGACGCGCATGAGCCACCGCGACGTCGAACTCGAACGAGTGGTCGCCAGCGTTGTCGCGCCCGCGGCCGACGAAGGAGAACGACGCGCGGAGGTGTCGCTACGCCCCGCGACGTTGCGTGACTTCGTGGGTCAACGTGAACTCGTTCGTCACTTGGAGATAGTCCTTGGCTCGGCCAAGACGAGGAAACAGACGTCCGACCATCTCTTGTTCGCGGGTCCGCCGGGACTCGGCAAAACGTCGCTCGCGAGCATCGTGGCCTTTGAGATGGGTTCGGGACTGCGTATCACGTCAGGACCCGTACTGTCACGTCCGGGCGACCTCGCGGCGTTACTCACCGACTTACAAGACGGCGACGTCTTATTCATTGACGAGATCCATCGACTGTCGCGAGCGGTCGAAGAGGTGCTCTATCCCGCGATGGAAGAACGACGACTGGACGTGATGATCGGACGTGGACCTTCGGCTCGTTCCATCCGCCTCGACCTGCCCAATTTCACGTTGGTGGGCGCCACGACGCGCACCGGACTCGTGGCGGCGCCGCTGCGGGACCGGTTTGGTTTCATTGGCCAACTCGACCTCTACGACGTGGACGAGTTGGCGCTCATTGCCCAGCGTTCGGCGCTGTTACTCAGCGTGACACTCGGTGTCGAGGCGTCGTTCGCCATCGCGTCGAGGAGTCGCGGCACGCCTCGGATCGCGAATCGGTTACTTCGTCGGGTGCGTGACTTCGCCGCGGTCCAGGGTCATGACGTCATCGACACCGCGGTCGCCATCGAGGCGCTCGAACTCTTCGGGGTTGATGAATACGGTCTGGACAAGATTGACCGGAGGATTCTGAATCTGTTGTGCGGTCAGTTCGCCCAGCAACCAATTGGACTGACGACGCTGGCGCACGCCTGTGGGGAGGAGCCTGCGACCATTGAAGATGCGTACGAGCCGTATCTGTTGCGCGAGGGCCTCTTGATCCGTACGCCCCGGGGGCGAGTGGGGACCGAAAAGGCGTACCGCCACCTCGGGATCGAGCCTCGCACGAACGGTCTTTTCTAGTCGAGGGTCCGCCAGCGACTAGGGTTTCTTTGGTCGATTGACGGAGGAAAGACACATGCTTATAGCGGCCAAGGGTGGTTCATCTGACATCCTTATCATCTACGTGCTGGTATTCGCGGCGCTCTATTTCTTCTATCTCCGACCCCGCTCCAAGCGCCAAAAGGCCGCGCGCCAGACCCAGAAGAAGGTCGACCTGGGCGAGCGCGCTCAAACGATTGGCGGATTCGTGGGGACGGTCACGAAGATGACCGACGAGTTCATCACCCTCAAGACACCCGACGGCGTCGAACTCGATTTCATTCCTTCGGCGATCGCACGTCGCTTCGATCCCGTAGCAGTGGAAGAACCGCCCACCGACGAACAGCACCATGAAGGCGATCCGGCGTAATGGCGCAACAGGTTGGATCGCGACGATCACTCGTCGTCAGCCTCTTTCTCACGATCGTCATCGGCATTGGCTCACTCGGCGTGACGCTCGCGCTCGGGTGGGGACCCAAGTTGGGGCTCGACCTCGCCGGTGGTCTCTCAGTGGTCTACAAACCCGCGACCCACGCGACCAAGGCCGACATGCAAGAAGTGGTGACGATCCTCACCAACCGCGTCAACGGACTCGGCGTCTCTGGAGCGACGGTCAACCTCCAGGGTAAGGACGTTGTCGTGAGTGTGCCGGGTGTCACCGACGCGCGCCAAGTACTCGCCGCCGTGGGCCAGACCGCCCAGCTGCTCTTTCGACCCGTTCTCTGTGAGACGACCGCACCCACAAAGACAGCCAAAGCCGTGAAGGTAATTCCCGCCTGCGCGAACACCTACGCGATGACCGCGGCGAACCTCGCCGTGAACACCTCAACGGGCAATCCAACGAACAACATCGCCCTGGACCCCGCGTACACGAACATAAAGACGACGTTGCCCGCGAAGGACTACGCCAAGGACACCGTCATCCTTCCCGCCCTCGGTGCATCGAAGTCGTCGGCTCGTTACGTGCTCGGTCCCGCGCAACTCACAGGTAAGTCCGTGAAGTCGGCCGTTGCGCAACAAAGCCAAGTGGGCGCGTGGGTCGTGAACTACACCTTGACGTCAGCGGGCAGCCCGCTGTGGGACAAGGTCGCTCAGGAGAACTTCCACGCTGAACTCGCCATTGAGCTCGACGGCGTCGTGCAATCGGCCCCGCTCATCCAACCGAGCCAAGCCACGTTCACGTCCTTTGACGGACAAGGTGAGATCTCTGGTTCGTTCACGGAGAGCTCGGCGAAGAACCTGGCGCTTGCGATGGAGTTCGGCTCCTTACCCGTTCGCCTGACGCCACTCACGACCCAGACCGTCTCGCCAACGCTCGGTCACAGTTCACTGGTGGCGGGGTTGGGTGCGGGACTCGTTGGTCTCGCGTTGGTGTTGTTGTACACGATCCTCTACTACCGCGCGCTGGGAATGGTGATCGTGCTGGGCCTTGGCATCACCGCCGCGCTGCTCTGGGCGATCATTTCGGCGCTGGGCCATACCGCCTTCGCCCCGAGTTTCGACTTGGCAGGTGTTACCGGATTGATTGTGTCCATTGG
>PKZI01000128.1 GCA_003133005.1 Acidimicrobiaceae bacterium
TGGATTCGTCGCTCACGACGGGTACTCCTTGAGTTCTTGAAGGTGACACGGTGCGAGGCACCGCGGTTTAGAGCTGTGGCACGGATGAGGGTCAGCGCGCCGTTTCGGTAAGAAGGTGGGGCGAGGAGCGTCGCGACGAAGAGAAGAATCAACCACATAAATAGGGTCACTTCACTGTCGTGTACCACTGCGTCCTCAATGTGTGCCGGCGCGGTGTAGGAACCGCGGCCAGGCTACGTTCTCATCGCGCACCGTACATTTTGCACAATTGCGCCCAACGACAACTAGGTTACTCGGCTTCGTACTCAACCTGTCGCATGGGTCGTGGTCGTCGTTGATTTCGTCGACGTTTTCGTGGTCGTAGGCGAAATGAGTTGCGATTTCAAGACAATCGGGCCCACCGGATGAGCCACCAGGTAGTTGAACGTCTCGGCGACAACAGGAGCCGCCGCGTCCGCGCCGTAGCCGCCCTGGTCGATGACACAAAGCACCACGTACTTCGGCGTAGCGACTGGTCCGAAACCAACGAACCAGGAGTCCGGTTCGAGGTTGACCGACGTCGTCGCCGTGCCGGTCTTACCCGCAATGGGAAACGAGGCGAGCGAGAAGTCCACGACTTTGTGAAAGGCACCGTAGGCCGTACCCGAAGGATTCTCGACGACGCCCTCGAGTCCTTGAAGAATGGGATCGCGAATGCTCGCGGGAAGGTTCACGTGACCGAGCACGCGCGGTTGGTATCGCTCGACTACTTGGTTGTGAGCGTTGATGACCGCGGCCGCGACTTCGGGTTCGTAGCGCGTGCCACCGTTGGCGAAGGTGGCGTAGGCGTTGGTCATCTCGATGGGCGTCAACGCGGTCGTGCCTTGTCCGAAGGCCATTTCGATGTTGTCTCCCGTGTACCACGCCACGTTCGGAAATGCCGCGGGCGCTTCGGCGTGCAGAATTTTTCGCACCGCCGGCGAGTCGACACGACCTTGGGTCTCGTTGGGCAAGTCGATGTTCGTGTACTGGTCGAGGCCGTATTCGTGGGCCACGTTCTGAATTGGTGTCTGGCCGTACTTGGACTGATTCGCCCAAAAGAGATAGCCGAGGTTGTAGAAGTAGTAGTCCGACGACACCGTCAGCGCCTTGGAGAGGTCGACCTCACCTGCCGCCTCATTGTCGTCGTCGTGAAAGACGCAACCGTGCGCGCCCTGCAAGCATCCAGGCACCTTGTAGGTTCCGGTGTCGTCGATGTACTTATACGCGGGAAAGATGCCTGTCTGTAACTCCGCGGTCGCGGTGATGAGTTTGAATGTGCTGCCGGGCGTGTATAGACCTTGAATGGCGTAATTGTTGAATGCGCCTTCACTACGAAGTTGTTGGTACGTCGCCTCGGAGAGTCCGCTGACGAACGACTGAAGATTGAACGACGGATAGCTCGACATCGCGAGCACGGCACCCGTGGTGGGGTCCATCACGATCGCCGCGCCGTTTATGGCGGGCGGGTGTTGTTTCGAGACGGGATCGACCGAACTGCGAACCGCCAGGATGTCGCTTTGCAGATAGCCGTCGAGCGCGTGTTGCAGTCCCGTATCGATGTTGAGCACGACGGAGTCGCCCACCGTGGGATTCGTCGTCTTCACCGCGCCAAGTATGTCGCCGTAGGCGTTCACCTCGAGCGTGCTGGTGCCGTCGTGGCCGCGGAGGTACCGCTCGTAGTACGCCTCTATGCCCGACTTTCCTATGACCGAGTCGGTCTGATAGCCCGCGCCGGGATTCTGTTTGATCTCTTCACCAGTGATGGGGCCTACGTAGCCGAGTATCTGTGCGCCGAGCGCACCGCCGTTGGGATAGGTCCGCGTCGCGACGTTGAGTACCGTCACCCCCGGGAACTCTTTGGGATGCAGTTTGATGAACTCGACTTCGGTCGGCGGCGCGTCGGCCAAGATTGGCGCCGGCTGGTAGGGGTCGTACTGGGGGTTCGAGAGGTCCGAGTTGATTTGCTTAACGCTCAGACCGGTGAGTGACGCGAGCGCGCCTTTGATTGGTGGGTACAGCGCCGCCTCGGCGCGCGACAGACGAATCTCTACGGTGGTGACGTTGTCGACCAGGGGCTTCCCGTCGCGCGCGAGAATCAGCCCCCTCGTCGCGGGGATCGTCGTCACCCGCAGCGAGTTCGAATTCACCGTCGCTACCGACGTCTTGTAGTCAACGATCTGGAGGACGAAGAGTCGCGCGAGAATGATCACGAGCAGCACGAGGAAAAATCCGCCGATCACCAACCAACGAAGTGCGGGACGATGTCGTACCTCTTCGGGCCCCGCGACGAGATCGCGGATACCCACCGATTTGGGTTCGTTGATGACCCGTCCTCGTCCGCGAAAGGGGTTGAGCGTGACCCACGGGCGCCAAAGGCGAGAGAACCACGTGCCGGTGGGTCGGTCACGCCAGTTGTTCTTCAACGCCTCACCCTCTCGCCCACCGACGCCACCGCGCGCGCGAGGCGCGTCACGAGTCTCGCAAAGAGGAGAAACGCAATGGCGTTGACGACCATCATGTCCAACAAACCCCCGCGCCAGAGTTCGAAGTTAAAGACGAAGACGCCGCCGATCGTATAGAGCAGCGGTGCCGCGAATCCGGCCAGGGCAGCGAGCGCGGGCGTCACCCAATAGGCCGCCGAGTCCAGGTCGCCCACCCCTTCGCGACCAAGCAAGGACGCGCCGTAAGCGACAAGTACGCCCACGATCGCGGTGAGACCGAACGGCGTCGTTGCGTGTGTGTCGACAAGCACACCGCCAAGTAACGCGACGTACACCGCGAGTCCCGTAAAGCCCGCAAGCCCCATCGCGACGGGCCACAACCAGACGAGCATGACGACCGTGCCCGCAAAGCGAAGCGACGAGAGAATGTCGAGTTGGATCGCGACAATGAAGATCGTGACGATCGTCGCTGGAACAATTGTGCGTCTCACGCGGAAGGCTCCCACAGTACGACGTCCACGTAACTGAGGTGACGCAAATCTGCCGTAGGGCGAAGGGTGAGGTTGTAGGTCGCCGCTCCCGGCGTCAGGGTGATCGTCGCCACCTTCGCGACGGGGATCCCCGCGGGAAAGAGACCACCTTGAAGACCATCGGTGGCGAGAAAAGTGCCGGGACTCAGCGTGGTGGTGAGTGGTACCGAGGTAGCCGCAAGACCGTTGTTCACGCCTCGCCCACTCACCACGATGTCAACAGCGCCACTACCGAACGTCACGCCGATTGACGAGCTGGTATCACTGACCAGTCGCACCGTGGCGCCGTTGGGCGTAGTTGAGAGCACGCTGCCCACGAGTCCTCCGTTGGCGACGACGGGCATGCCCGTGAGGATCCCTTGATCGCGACCCTTGTTGATGTCGATAGTCGCAGCGAAGTTAGTCGGTGACAGCGTGGTCACTTGCGCCGCCACTGTCGGCAGCGAGCCAACGAAAGGGACGTTGAGTTCGGTCGAGATTTGTTCGAGCTGACGCTCGTACGACCAAAGTTGATTTGATTGCTGCTGGGCCTTACCCAGTTCGTAGCGGAGCTTCTGATTCTGTGACACGACGTCGCTGTAGTTCACCGCACCCGCAAAAAAATGTCCTATTGGTCGCGCCACTTCGTTGACGCTCCAGTTGAAGGGTTCCACTACGGTGTTCGCCGCCGTTCGCAAGCCCGAAAAGACACCGCCCGTGGCGTAGAGAACAATGACGACAAAAGTAGCAACGCCCGCGAGCGCCAGCGCTCTGCGTCGCGAACGATCAGATGCCACGGGTTAGCGAGTAGGCGTGGTCTTCAACAAACGTGCAAAGGCGTCAAGTTCTTCAAGGCACATACCGCTGCCGAGCGCAACGCAGTTCAGTGGGTCGTCTGCGACGATGAACGGCATGTTGCACTCCGCTTCCAAGCGAGCTGCGAGACCGTTCAACAACGCTCCGCCCCCAGTCAAGACAACACCCTGCTCCATGAGGTCGGAGGAAAGCTCAGGCGGCGTTCGATCAAGGGTCACTTTCACCGCATCAACGATCGCCTGGACCGGTTCTTCGATTGCTTGACGAATTTGCTCAGTCGAAATCACCACCGTCTTAGGAAGACCCGTCACGAGGTCACGTCCACGAATCTCGGCGCGAAGTTCTTGTTCAAGTGGGAAGGCCGACCCGAGCTGAATCTTTATTTCCTCAGCGGTACGCTCACCAAGAGCGAGTTGGAATTCCTTTTTCACGTAGGCGACGAGCGCTTCGTCCAATTCGTCGCCACCCACGCGAATCGACTGACTGGTCACGATGCCGCCGAGGGAGATGACCGCGACTTCGGTCGTACCACCGCCGATGTCCACGACCATGTTGCCAGTTGGCTCATGGATGGGCAGACCCGCGCCAATGGCCGCGGCCATGGGCTCTTCGATGATGTACGCCTTGCGCGCACCGGCAAACTCGGCCGCTTCCATGACCGCGCGCTGTTCGACGCCGGTGATACCCGAAGGAACACAGATAATCATTCGCGGTTTCGCGAAACGGCGCTGGTGGACGCGGTGGATGAAGTAACGAAGCATCTTTTCGCATATCTCGAAGTCGGCGATGACGCCGTCCTTCA
>PKZI01000096.1 GCA_003133005.1 Acidimicrobiaceae bacterium
AACCCCTCGCCGTACATGTACTTGCTTGACTCTGGGGAGAACCAGATCGTCGGCGCATCGCCCGAGATGCTCGTTCGCGTTCACGAGGGAATCGTCAGTACCCGGCCGATCGCCGGCACCCGCCAGCGTGGTCTCACCGAAGAGCAAGACCGCGCACTCGAAGCAGAGATTCTGAGCGATGAGAAAGAAATCGCCGAGCACGTCATGCTCGTTGATCTGGGTCGAAATGACGTGGGCCGCGTCGCGAGTCCGGGCACGGTCCGCGTTGAGCGTCTCGCGCACGTCGAAAGGTTTTCTCATCTCATGCATCTGGTATCCCAGGTGAGTGGCGACCTCGCCGAGGGACTCGACGCTTTTGAAGCCTTCGACGCCCTTTTCCCAGCGGGTACCTTGACTGGTGCGCCCAAAGTTCGCGCAATGGAACTCATCGACGAGTTCGAACCGGTACACCGGGGTCCTTACGGCGGAGCCGTGGGTTACTTTTCACTGAGCGGCGACGCGGACTTCGCCATCACGATTCGAACCGTGTCCATTCGCGACGGCTACGCCACAGTGCAGGCGGGTGGCGGCGTCGTCGCCGATAGTCAGCCCGCCTTCGAGTACGAAGAGTGCATCAACAAGGCGTCCGCGCCGTTGTTGGCCCTCGAGATCGCCGATCCCTCGTTCTACTGAGCGCGAACGGGTTCGCCGCGCCTGCTTCAAAGACTCATCACCGTCTTCGACTGACGGACTTCATCCAATATCCGCGTGACTTCCTCGGGAATACTCGACGCGGGTGCGTAGGTCGAACAACGTGCTCCCGCGCGACCGTGAAGGTGGGCAGCGAGTGACGCCGCGAGCAACGGCGGGAGTCCCCGAGCAAGGGTTCCGCCGATCATCCCCGAAAGCACGTCACCGGACCCGGCCGTCGCGAGCGTAGGAGTTCCCGAGGTCACCACGCGCACTGCGCCCGAAGGATCCGCGACCACCGTCGTGGGTCCTTTGAGCAAAAGCACGGCCCCGAGTTTCGCACTCGCGCGACGAACGGCATCAATACGATTTGCACCGACCGGTGCGCCCATGAGTCGAGCGTATTCTCCCTCGTGAGGAGTGAGAACGAGAGGGGCGTGACTCGCGACTTCGTCGATCACCTTGGCTTCGAGCGCGTCCGCGTCGAGTACGACGGGAACATGCACCTCACGAAGGCGTTCACTTAGCCACGCGGTGACGTCACTGCCCAGACCGGGTCCGGCGACTACCGCACGACTACGAGCGTCAAACGTTGCACCCTCACCGTGGACAACCTCGGGAGGAAAGGAGCCGGTGCTCGCGAGTTCTCCGTGACTCTGAAATCGAATCATCGACGCGCCCGTCACCAGGGCGCCGCGCACCACCAACTCCGCAGCGCCCGACATGAGCGGTGAGCCAGCGAACACGCTGAGCGCGTGCTTCCACTTGTGATCATCCCTCTGGGAGGTTCCGAGCAGCATGAGATCGTTGTCGTCGAGCACGCCGTCTCGGAAGTCGTCGACCAAGTCGAGATCAACGAAGCGAAGGGCGCCCACGTAGTCCTGCGCGGGACCGGTCACGTGCGCGTACTTATAGGCACCGATCGCCACAGTGACGTCAGCCTTCATGGGTGTACCAAAGAGTTCCCCGGTATCGGCGTCGACTCCAGAGGGAACGTCGACCGCCAACACACGCGTATTGCCTCGGACCTGCGGTGCCCCATACGGGCGCGAACAGCCAATGCCGAAGGCCGCGTCAATCACCAGGTCGAATCCTTCAAGCAACTTCGGCTGGGATTTCACCTCGATGATTGCGACGCGGGCGCCTCGGTACTTGAGCCATTCGCCCGCTACACGACCATCGGCACCGTTAAAACCAGGACCCACCACCACTGCGACGCGCGCGCCGTAACACGAACCCAACAGTCGCATCGCTTCAAAGCCCACGGCCGTGCCAGCTGCGCGAACGAGCTCGTCTTGGCTGCGTGCGCTGTAGCGAGATTCGCAGTCACGCATTTCTTGGACGCTCAGAAGAGGAATCACTCTTCTCACTGTTGCACATAACGCGCTGTGAGTTTCACGCACCAGAACGCCGAGCAACTTTCGAGATCCACGACAGGACCTACTAAATCACCATCCGGAACAAATATGACGCTCGAGCTCGCGTCAACGCGCGAGCCTCAGTAGCCCGTCTTCAACTCGTTGGCCCACGTGAAGACCATTGCGGGTGGTGTGTGCGCCGGGCGTTCGATGAGATCAACGAACGAGCCTGAACCATTCACGAGCGCGTAGCCCACGCCCATCTCAGAGGTGGTGCTGGTAGCTCCCACCCCGGGGTTAAACGCCGGGTCTGATCCCAGCAACTCGTCGCGGTGCGCCCAGCAGCCAAGCGATGACGGGGACGTGCAAGCGATGTTGGACGTGTCAGCTGGACTACCACCCCATCCGTCTTCGTACATCCACGTGTAGTCGGCCGCCAAAACATTAAAACCGGCCGACCAGGCGCCACCCATCGCTGGGTACCTGCCAGGATCCAAGGCTTCTACGAAACCCTTGGCCACGCTGGGGTCGCTGTCAGAGTTTGCCGCAGCCTGGGCGTTCGCGCTCAAGGCAACATTGATGCCAAGGTACGCAGGCATGCCGCGAGCGGTGCGTTCAAGATTCGCGACAACGAATAATTGCTGGGGAACGCTCAATGAATACCAATTGCTTGGCAGCACCATGGCCGTAATGCCTTCAGAGGCGCGAGCATTGTTGATGGCTTGAAGGAGGTAACTCGTGCAGGTCGCACTGAAATTTGTTTCGGGAAAACCGAGTTGGGGCGTCACGCACGGATTGGCGCATTGCGCGGCCCCGTTCACGTAGGCACACGTGCCCGCGGTGAAAAAGTCGGGGCTTGGCGCGACGTTGGATTGTGGATTGACGAGAAGGGGAAACGCCCTTGAGATGGTGGACTTCGGATCTGCGGTGGAGGCGCCAGTATCAATTACAACACCGCGCGCCGAAATCGAAGCGACGGTGTGCGGCGAAGCGCTCGCCGACGCCGATGAAACACCCGTTAACGCCACCAAACCACCCACCGCCAGCACCATTGAAAGGGCCGACACTCTACGGTGCCACGCTCGAGACAGACCACGAGGTGCCGCACATTTGGAATCCTTGGTGACTGCGTTCGCGAAACCGCTGTCGCTCGAGTGCCCTTGCATAACCTTCATAACTAGGATTCTGAACGCTCTGTCGCAATATCCCGACTTCGCATTCACAACAACTACGCAACAATGTCGTGAAATGGCCACACCAGGGATCTCCATACCCGTCCAAGCGCGTGCTCGACAAGGTGCGAAAGTTGAACGCATCGGTCAGACATTTTCATTGCCGCGTTACGCTTCCAACTAGGACGTCTCGACCTCGCTTCCTCGCCACTGATACGCGTCAGTTCATCGAGGAGAGGTTTTACGTGAAAAATCGACTGAGACGTGCTGCAGCAACACTTCGCGCCAGCGACGCAGATGGCGAACCGCAAACTGAGATCAGAAATACCTACTGGGGTACGCCCAGAGTCGTCGGTGCCACCATTCCTCGCGAAGTCGGGATTGACGACGTCCCTAAATCCCGACCACCCACCAAAGGTCGCGTCCATCGACGCATCTCGTCGCACGACCGCAAATAGAGGAGCAACGTATGCCATACATCGAGATTGGTCGAGAGAATTCGGGCGCCGTCGAGCTCTATTACGAGGACCACGGCGAAGGAACCCCAGTGGTGTTGATACACGGTTTTCCGCTCAATGGTGCATCGTTCGAGAAGCAACTACCCCCACTTCTCGCGGCCGGCTTTCGCGTTATCACGTACGACCGGCGGGGTTTTGGGATGTCGAGCAAGCCAAGCGAGGGGTACAACTACGACACCTTCGCCAGCGACGTCAAGATCCTGATGGACAAACTCGATCTGCGCGAAGCAGCGTTAGTGGGTTTTTCAATGGGTACGGGCGAAGTGACTCGCTATTTAGGCACGTTCGGTTCCGAACGCGTTTCCAAGGCAGTTCTGGCGGGACCACTACCGCCCTATTTACTCAAGACCGACCTCAATCCTCTCGGCGTCGACCAAGGCGTTTTTACCAAGATACAAGAAGCGATCCTCGCGGATCGACCGGCGTTCTTTAAGGATTTCTTTGCGAACTTCTTCAACTTTGACGTGCTCGGAGGCACCCTCGTGAGCGAAGAAGCCGTGCAAATGTGTTGGACCGTAGCGCTCAATACGTCGCCAATTGCGACCTATGAATCGGTTCCAGCGTGGCTCGAGGATTTTCGAGACGACTTAATGAAGTTTGATGTTCCAACACTGATAATTCAAGGTGTTGATGATCGGATCCTTCCGATCGACGCCACCGGACGCCGCTTGCCCGCGCTCATAAAGGACAGCAAACTCGTCGAAATCAAGAATGGACCTCACAACGTGTGTTGGACGCACGCTACGGAATTCAACGGCGCACTACTCGACTTTCTGACGTAGGCACAAAAAGGCGGTGCGCAGCGCAAGACGTTTGACCACTCTGTTCGCGCACGATGGGCTGCAAAATCCGAAGGCGAAGCGAGTCAGTTCCATCGTCAGATCCAAACTTTCTGAGCGTGGGAGATGACTCACTCGCTGAAACGCGACGCCGCTTTTGGAACCAATAACTTTCACCAGCGAGGTCAGTGGATCTGGCGAATGCTCACTTTAAGGGGCATGTTGACGAGGCCGAAATCTCGCACCTGGGCCGACCCAAAATACTCCGGGAGGGGCACTGAAGTGTCCCCGGACGTGACCCTCCCTCGCAAGGGCTTATTAAGGGGGGTCACCTCAGAAAAGCTGAGAACCGGCCTCGCGGATTACGAGGTAACGAAGTGTCGCATGCGAAAAGTCGATTTCACCCCACTTGTCAGGAAGTTGACGAAGGTTTGTCCTCACGTTGAGATTTCGAATCGTATTCGCTCGATTCTCGCAAGTTTTGACCACAGGAATGCTGCTTCGGCGGAACGCTCACAAAACATGAGGGCGGCAAAAGTGGTCAACCGAAAATCAAGAAACGGCGCAATATTGATGACGCGATATCAAATGGGCGCGGTGTCCACGTCCCTCTTCAGGTAGTGCTCGTACAACTAAGGAAAAAAGAACGTTTGAAATTCTGATTCAGTTGGTACGAATCAACGTTCGTTAACTTGTAACCAACGCAGTGAACACAACGATGTCTGAAACGCTGCGTCCAGTGGGAGCGGTGAAAACACTTCCCACCGAAACGAGATTCAACGCACTGTACTTCTCTGGTCCGTAGACACCCTTGTATGGGTATCCCGCATTCGTGTATTGGCGAATTCCAATGACCTTGAAGGTCAGCCTCGTGTGGTCGGCCAGCGTCACCTGTAATTGCTGACCAACCTTCAAGTCGTCAATTCGAGAAAAAACACCCGATGAGTCAATGTGTCCGAGAATCACGGCAGAGCCCAATTGTCCCGGCGCGTAACCATCCTTGTACCACCCAGGTACTTGGTAATTCGTCGGTGACACCACCGAGCCATTCGCGTTCAATCCAACCTGTGAAACAGGAACGGAGATCCCAAGCGACGGAATCACGAGTCGAACCGGAGCGGAGCGCGTAATAGTCGTGGTTGCGTGGTTCTCTCGAAGACCAGCGCTTTTTGCAGGCGAGGCCGGCGTTACCACGTTAGAAACAAACGCGGCGGTCGGAGTCGCGCTTGTTGTCTGAAAAACCGCGTCGGCTCCCGCTTTCACTCCGCTCGAGATGCTCGACGTCGCCGCTGGGACGCTACCTACAGGGGCGGGCAGACTGGGACCGACCCTTGGTCCGTGAAGCCCGAAAACGATCAACAGCACCCCCGCGACAACCACCGCGGCAGACACTACCCACGCCCAGACGAATCGATGGCCCCTTTGCCGTTCCATGGCACTCACGCTAGCCCCGATTGGCTCGAATTCGTGGGAAAATGTACCACCAACGTAGAGATCCGTCACGTTGGTGTCACTTCCTTGGTGAAGACGACAATGCTCGATAGGTAGTGCCCGGTGTGAGAGTCAAACGATCCGCCACACGTCACTAAATTCAATGCCGGGTACGAGGTCGAAAAGTTGTAGACAAGCTTGTCGGGGAAACTCGCCTTGAGGTACTGCCGGATGGCAATCACTGAAAATGACACGGTTGCACCGTCGGCCAACTTCACGTTGACTAATTCGCCGACTTTCATGTCAACGAGACGATAGAACACGGCGGGACCCGACACCGAGTCGACGTGTCCCAAGATCACGGACGAGCCAAGTTGTCCCGGCGCGGGGCCGAGCTTGTACCAGCCTGCGGTGTACCAACTCGTAGGGACTTGGGGTGATCCGTTGGCGAGCAGACCGAGTTGGGTCAAATTCGTCGATACGCCAATCGCGGGAATCGAGAGATGCGTAGGTATCGACCGAGTTGTGGTGGACACATTGCTCGCTCCCGCCACGGATCCGCTTTGACTCAAACTAAGTCCAACGACCGAACTGAGGAACACCGCGAGAGTTGCGGCCCAGATGACTACTCTGGGCCGCAATCTCTCGAACGGAGATTCAAACATGGCCATTCCTTACGCGTGACGGCGACGTCGGAACAATAATGCCATCGCGGAAAGTCCCGCCAGCAGCATTAGAGCGCCAAGTGTCAACAACCCTCCATTGAAGGTTGTCAGCGCCATCCCACCTGCACCAGTTTGCGGCGCAGCATTGGGAATCTTGTACGACGGATTGGGATTCGAAACTACTCCGGCTGGGGCCGCTGGGGCCGCAATCGTGAACGGCTCAGGCGTGCCCGGAGTCACAGCGGCATACGTGGTGTCGCCACTGTAACTGGCCAAGAAGTAGTAACTACCCGCAGGAAGCGTACCGGTGGTGACTGAAGAGACGGAGCTTCCACTCAAGGTCACCTGGTCAGGCGTGAAGGCCGAGACCAGCGTGCCATTGGGGAACGTTCCCGAGTAAAGCGTGAACGTAATAGTTCCCGTTGGTGCCGCTCCTGATCCACTAATCGTCGCGGTGTCAATTGCCGTGGAGCCTGACACAGTTGGATTCGTGGTCAAACTCAGGCTGACTGGAGGTGGTGGTGGTCCACCGCCGCCGCCAGGTGGCGGTGTCGTCGTCGTCACTACCAAGACCTCTGGTGAACCGGTGACCGTAGCTGACGTGTAGAAGGCACTCGCGGCCCCGTCAGGTGTATAGGTCGCCACGAAGTAGTAGCTGCCCGCCGCGAGAGCACCCGTAGGCGTGGACGTCGTCGCAGTGGTCGTCGTTCCGGCGCCGCTCAGTGTCTCAGTGTCGCTGTAACTCGCCACCAGCGTTCCTGGGTAGGAACCAGACCAAAGCGTAAAGGTCACGTGTCCCGAAGGAGTGCCTGTCGTGCCTGTCACGGTCACCGTGTCAGTCGCTGACGTGCCGTTAATCGATGGGGTCGTTGACACGTTGATCGAGCCCGCCGCGATACTAAATGGTTCTGGGAGTCCGATAACAGATGGATAGTTACTGTCACCTGAGTACGTCGCGATGAAGTAGTAATTACCCGGAGCGAGGGAACCCGTCGCCGTTGCGGTCGTCCCAGTCGCCGTAGTACCAGCACCGCTCAAAGTCTCGCTGTCGACGTAACCGGTGATTTGCGTTCCTCCTGGGTACGTACCGGACCAGAGTGTGAAGGCCACCGTACCAGTAGGAGTCACCGTGTTCCCCGTCACTGTCACAGTGTCGGTGGCTGATGTACCAGTCAGCGTGGGCGTCGTCGAAACGCTCACCGTGCAAGAAGTGACCGAGAACGAACCCGTACCAGTCGTGCCCGAATAGTTAGAGTCACCCGAGTATGTGGCCACGAAGTAGTAGTTGCCTGATGACAGCGTACCGACCGTCGCAGACGACAACGAAGCAACTCCATTGACAAGAGTCACGGAAGGGTAGGTCGTCTGCAGCACATTTGCCGAGTTGTACAGACTGAAGACAACCGAACCAGTCGGTGTGCCCAACGAACCGCTCACTGTCGCGCTCACGCCCGTCACTGAACATGAAGAAGAGGGCGTTACGGTCACGAGTGGCGTGGCCGAAGCAATAGTGAACGGCTCTGGCAATCCCGTCACCGCTGGATAGTTGCCGTCACCTGAGTACGTCGCGATGAAGTAGTAATTACCAGGCGACAATGTCCCTGTCGAGGTCGACGTTTCGGAGACTGATGCCCCAGCGCCGCTCAAGGTGACGGTGTCGCTGTAGCCAATCACCTGCGTGCCTGGGTAGGTCCCCGACCACAATGTCCACGTCACCGAACCACCAGGCGTCGCCGTCGATCCGGTCACCGTCACTTTGTCAGTCGCAGATGCGCCACTGAGAGTTGGAGTCGTCGACACAGTCACGGTGCATGAAGTCACCGTGAAGGTGCCCGTGCCGGTTGAGGACGAGTAGTTGCCGTCACCCGAGTAGGTCGCGAGGAAATAGTAGCCACCCGATGAGAGCGTGCCAATAGTTGCCGACGGCAATGTGGCTACGCCATTTATGAGAGGTACCGAAGCGTAAGTCGTTTGGAGCGCGTTCGCCGAATTGTAGAGACTAAAGACCACCGAACCGGTCGGTGTGCCCGAAGATCCACTCACTGTGGCGCTCACTCCAGTCAGCGCACAGGAAGACGAAGGTGACACCGTCACGTGTGAAAGTGCCGTCGCGATACTAAACGGCTCGGGCGAACCGACGATCGATGGGTAACTAGTGTCGCCGCTGTACGTCGCGATGAAGTAGTAGTTCCCGGGGGCGAGACTGCCGGTCGTAGTCGAAGTGACCGCGATTGTAGAGCCATTGCCGGCCAAAGTGACGACGTCACTGTAACCAGTCACCTGCGTACCCGGATAGGTACCCGACCACAGTGTGAACGTCACAGTACCCGTGGGCGTTACGGGCGAACCCGTAACTGTGGCCGTGTCGGTTGCCGACGTTCCACTTACCGACGGAACGGTGGACAGACTCACCGTGCAGGCCGTGACCGTGAACGATCCAGTACCGCTCGCTGAGGAGTAGTTGCTGTCACCGGAGTACGTCGCGAGGAAGTAGTAACTACCAGTAGGGATCGTCGCTGACGGCAACGTGGCCACACCAGTATTACTGAGCGTTACCGCGGGGTACGTGTATTGCAGCACGTTTGCCGAGTTGTACAGGCTGAAAACCACCGAACCAGTTGGTGTGCCCAACGAACCAGTTACGGTCGCCGTTACTCCGGTCGACGAGCACGATGAGGTGGCGCTCACTGCGACGTGTGGAGTCGCCGTCGCAATGGTGAACGGCTCCGGTGAGCCCGTGACTGCCGGGTAATTAGTGTCGCCGTTGTACCTCGCGACAAAGTAGTAGCTACCTGGGGCAAGGTTGCCCGTTGACGTCTGCGTGGTGGCGGTAGCTACTCCTGCACTACCCGCCAATGTTTCGGTGTCGGTGTAGCCAACGACCTGCGTTCCTGGGTAAGTACCAGACCAGAGCGTGAACGAAACGGTGCCCGTGGGGGTCATCGATGAACCGGTCACGGTCACTTTGTCGGTTGCTGACAAGCCGCTGATGGAAGGGGTCGTCGACACAGTCACCGTGCAAGCAGCGACGTTGAACGATCCCGTACCTGTCGAAGATGAATAGTTGCCATTCCCCGAGTACGTCGCTACGAAATAGTAGCTACCAGTCGGAAGCGAACCGATTGTCGACGATGACAGGGTCGCCACGCCCGTATTGCTTAGCGTCACTGACGTGTAGGTCGTCTGAAGCACATTCGCAGAGTTGTACAAGCTAAAGACAACCGTGCCAGTCGGTGTGCCCGATGATCCAGTTACCGTCGCGCTCACACTTGTCAGTGAGCAGGATGAAGTTGGCGTGACGCTCACGTGAGAAACCGCCGCGGCGATGCTGAACGGCTCCGGCGAACCCGTGACTACCGGGTAGTTACTGTCTCCGTTAAAAGTCGCTACGAAGTAGTAATTGCCTGGAGCGAGCGTTCCCGTTGAGATAGACGATGCCGTGAGCGTGGTGCCACTGCCGCTCAGGGCGACGGTGTCACTGTAACCAGAGATCTGAGTGCCTGGGTAGGTACCGGACCAAAGCGTGAAGGTCACATAGCCCGACGGGGTCACGGGAGATCCTGTCACGCTCGCCGTATCGATAGCGGACGTACTGCTCACCGTTGGGCTCGTCGACACACTCACGGTGCAAGCCGCAGCCGTGAAAGTGCCCGTACCTGTCGAAGGTGAGTAGTTAGAGTCGCCGGAATATGCCGCACTGAAGTAGTAGTTGCCAGCAGCCAGTGCACCAGTCGTGGGAAGAATTGCGGTGCCACCACTCAGCGTTACGGCTGGGTATGTCGTTTGCAACACGTTCGCAGAGTTGTAGAGGCTAAAGGTCACCGTACCTGTTGGTGTGCCTGAAGAACCTGTAACCGTGGCGCTCACGTTCGTCGCGGAACACGATGAAGTGGGACTTACCGAAACGTGTGACGTAGCGGTCGCAATAGTAAACGGCTCTGGCGAACCAACGAGTGCTCCATAGTCAAGGTTTCCGTTGTAAGTCGCAATGAAGTAGTAGTTACCAGGGGCAAGTGACGCGGTAGAGATCGATGACGCGGTCAGCGTACTTCCGCTGCCACTCAAAGCAACGGTGTCACTGTAGCTAGTGATCTGAGTTCCTGGGTAGGTACCCGACCAAAGCGTGAACGTTACTGAACCCGAAGGCGTCACCGAACTTCCGGTAACCGTCGCGGTGTCAGTCGCGGTAGTGCCACTCACTGAAGGGCTCGTGGACAGACTGACCGAGCACGACGAAACCGTGAAGAGTGAACTCACTGCGCTGTAGCCCGAGTAGTTACTGTCACCCGAGTAGTTCGCGAAGAAGTAATAGTTACCCGCGGAAAGAGAAGTAAGTGTCGGCAACGTTGCTACTCCACCGCTCAGCGTGACTGCAGGATACGTGGTCTGCAACACGAATGACGAGTTATAGAGGAGGAACGTCACAGTCCCGGTCGGTGTGACCCCAGATCCAGTTACCGTGGCGCTCACGTTGGTAGAAGAGCACGATGACGTCGCAGTCACGGTCTCATGTGAAGGTGAGGTCGAGATGGTAAGCGGCTCAGGAGAACCGGTGACCGCCGAGTAGGTACCGTTACCGTTATACGTCGCCACGAAGTAGTAACTCCCTGGTGCGAGTGATGTCGCAGAAGTCGACGTAGCGGTGGTAGTCGAACCGCTACCGCTCAAGGCAGTCGTGTAGCTGTAGCCCGTCTGTGTTCCTGGGTAATTTCCCTTGTACAGCGTGAAGGTCACGCTGCCCGAAGGCGTCGTAGAACTACCAGTAACGGTGACAGTGTCGGTCGCCGACGTCCCGCTCACCGACGGAGTCGTTGACACCGTCGCCGAACACGACGCGACGACGAACGTCGAACTTGATCCTGTCAATGACGAGTAGTTGCTGTCACCCGAATAAGTCGCCTTGAACGAGTAGTTGCCCGCAGCGAGAGTGCCAATAGTCGACGATGAGAGCGATGCCGATCCTCCGCTCAGCGTTACCGCGGCGTACGTGGTTACAAGAACGTTCGACGAGTTGTACAAGCTAAACGTCACTGTGCCAGTCGGTGTGCCCGACGACCCGGAGACGGTCGCGCTCACACTCGCCGTAGAACACGAGGGCGAACTCGGCGTCAAGTTGAGAGTTGGAGTGCTCGTCGCAATCGAGAACGGCTCAGCGGAACTCGACGCGATTGGTGAATATGTGCCGCTGCCACTATAGGAATCAACCCAGTAGTAGTAGCCAGGTGCGAGACCTGAGTCCGTGGGCGAGGTAGCAGTGCCGCCACTCAGCGTCACGGCGCTCGACGTGTACACAAGCGAACCTCCGCTGGAGGGTGAGCTTGATGAGGTCTTGTACAGATTAAAGGTAACGGTCCCGGTCGGTGTGCCCGAAGTCCCCGACACTGTTGCAGAGTCGTGCGCGGAAGTTCCACTCACGGATGGAGTGGTCAAAATGCTAGGAGTCGCGGCGCCCACGGTGAATGGCTCACATGTGATGGGTGCGTACAACTGCGAAGTGGATCCGCCGACGTTGCCGATAAGAGACGGAACGTTCCAGTCGGTGTAAGCAATGATGTAGTAACTACCAGCCGCCAAACCTGTGAAGGCTGGCGACACTGACGTCCCGTAAGGAACATTGTAACCATTTACGTTCTTCGACGTGTATGGGAACGAAGAACTTGGGTTTGCGTAAACGTACTTACGCTGATAGGGAGCGCTGTAAGGAAGATCGGGAAAGCCGCTGATGCCACTACTGACACCACACGTGGTGGGCGTACCTTGAAAAAGATCGTACGTCAATTCGACCGTGGTGGGCGTGCCCATGTTGTGGACGTACGCAGTGTCAAACACTGTGGCGGGCGCAGGGAGAGTTGTGCTACCTGTTATCGCGGAACCACCACTCTCGGTGCACGAAGTGTAAATTGGCCCAACGAATCCGGGTGTGTTGTCAGTCGCGCCTGAAGCCGTGCACGCTGGTGTCGCTCCGGTGTAGATCGTCGTACTGACAACATCGTGCGCACTCGCGACACCGCTGACTACGAATATCGACGACAGGCCCGCAATGAGCGAGATGACTCCGACCCATGCAGTCCCCCGCATAACGCGAGTTCCGTTACGTGATTCGCTGCGACGGTTCCGTGGGAAAACCCTAATCATGCCAATTCTCCTTCAGCCCCTGCTCGGGAAAGTTTGTCAAAAGTTGACGCTGTTGTCAACTTTGTGACGTTGTGTTGTGATTGCGCTGCCCTGAGGGTCCATCCTAGCGGTAATCACAACAAATTTCAGCGCGATGACGTAATTCACAATGAATATCGTCTGTCCGTTTATTCCGACCAGCCTCTCGGGTGATCGCGGTTGACCGATGTTT
>PKZI01000221.1:0-7188 GCA_003133005.1 Acidimicrobiaceae bacterium
AGTGTGCGCGCGGTCTCCAGGATGAGCAATTAGCGCATGGCGCCCCGGTTGTGTTTGGGGTCCTCACGACAAATAACGTTGAGCAAGCACTAGAGCGCTCTCGACCCGACGCCACGAACAAGGGACGCGAGGCCGCACTCACGGCGTTGGAGATGGTTTCGGTCCTTCGCCAAGGCACGCTCGCACGCTCGTGACGCTCGAGGGCGTGATTGCGTCGTTTGACGGCGCCCGGGGTGATGGAACGTTCGTAAGCGACAATGAGGTCTTCTACTTTCATTGCGTCTCGATACATGACGGTTCACGTTCGATTGAAGTAGGTGTGCGCGCACGAGCGACGCGAGCGGTGGGCCGTCTTGGTCGTGACGAAGTGGTCGACGTCCAAGAAGTCCGTGGCCGTTAAGGGAGCAGCGGCGCGCNNGCGCCGCCGAGGGGTACTACGAACTAGGTCGGTCGAACGGGGGGATTGCCAAGACTTGTCAGTGCCGCACTTCGCGTAGCTGCTGCTTGGGCGATGGCGAGATCGTACGCGGCGCGCGCAGTACTTCGTTCCGCGCCAGTCGTGGCAGAAGCAGTCGCCTCTTCGTACGTGGAGCGTGCGCTGCTCACGGCGGTCTTGAAGGTCACGGCGATCTGTTTCCTGGCACTGAAATACGCCAGGAGTGCCTCGCGGTACGTCTCATGACTCGTGGTCTTGTCCGAGGCGATTGTCGTGGTCGTCGTAGCAAAGGGAACTGTGGTCGTGACGCCCGAATCGTGTTCCACGCCTGACCCGGATGCGGCCGATCCCACAAAGAGCAACGCCGCACCAACGCTCAAGGCTGCCATCGTCCGAGAAAGTGGCACTCTCATCGATCGCTCCTTTCCTTGGGCTTTTTATAGCGTACCGAGGAACATTGTGAATTTGCTGTGTGCGTGACCATTGTTGTCTGTGAAGTGGGCACTCACGTGTCCCGGGAACGTACTGGTCGCCAGCCGAACGGTACGCTCATTTCATGGCGGCAGAACGGTGACGACGGTGCTCGTGGTGGACGACGAGCCGGGCGTGCGCGATTTGCTCAGCGACGCGCTCAAGATCGCGGGCTACCAGACTGAGACGGCGGCCAACGGCGTCCAGGCCTTCGAGGTGCTGCACCGACGCCACGCGGACCTCTGCATCGTGGACGTCAACATGCCCACGATGGACGGTTTTGCGTTCCTCGCAAAGTTGCGCGAACACGATACGGTGACGCCGGTCCTGTTACTCTCGGCGCGCGACGCGAGTGAGGACGTGAACCAAGGTCTGCGCTACGGTGCCGACGACTACGTGCGCAAACCCTTCAGTTTGGAAGAACTTCTACTTCGCGTGAGCGCAATTCTGCGCCGGTCGAATCGTGGAGAGGGCGAGGAGCTGATCTACGTCTGTGATCGGCTCACGATGAACGTTGATCGCCATGAGGTCCTGCTCGATGGCGAGGCGGTTGACCTTTCGGCGACCGAGTTTCGTCTTCTCGAGGTGCTGCTCGAGCGAATGGGACGCGTGGTGACCCGCGAACAGTTGCTTCGTGAGGTGTGGAACATCGATTTCGACTCAGAGACTTCGGTACTTGACACGTACGTGTCGTACTTGCGTAGAAAGGTACATCGCGACGACTTCGCACCGGTCACCACCGTGCGCGGCGTGGGCTTCAAGCTCGTGAATGAAAGCGCGAAGTAGTGCGACTTGCGACGCGCCTGACCGTCCTACTCGTGGTCATAACCACGGTGGTGGCGCTCAGCGTGGGATGGTACGCGGTCAATTCGAGCACGCACTCGGCCTACCAGACGCTCGACGGAACTATCAATGCCGTCGTGCAGAGTGGTCGCGGTACCCCTGACGCCGCGCTCAGCGACGCGATCAACGTGGATGAGGAGAACAATTTCGATCTGACCTTTGACGTGGTCTACTCCAACGGCAGTGTGACGCAATTGATCAGCGCGAACAACCCTCTTATCGTGAATCCCACACTCAGCGATGTCCGCACTTCGCTCGCCGGTGTCGTCAGTGAGCCGAATCTTCGGGGATTCCTCGTCCGTTCGCTCAATATCGGCGGCGGCGACTACTTGCTCGTCGCGGCTTCGACGCACAGCATCAGTCGTTCGAGTCAACAACTCATCTTGCGCGTCGCGCTCGCCGCTGTGCTCGCGGCGTTGGTGATGGTGGTGGTCGCGCGACTCTTCATGCGTCGTGACCTCGTGACGATGGAGGGATTGATCAACTTTGCGTCCGACGTCGCCGAAGGCGAGACCTCCGAAGCGGTGCCTCCCGTGCGAGGCAGTAAGGACGTTCGCGAATTGCAGCGCGCACTGGCGTCCATGGTCCTCTCGCTGCAAGAGAAGATCGACGTCGAGTCGCGTCACGCAGAATCAATGCAGACTTTCATTGGCGACGCGTCGCACGAACTTCGTACACCCCTAACGGTCATAAAGGGCTACACCGACCTGATTAGCAATCCGGACGTATCGAGCGAGCAACTGACGCGAGCGATTGAGCGCATGAAGACCGAGATTATTCGCATGGAAGCACTCGTGAGTGATTTGCTCTTTCTCGCCGAAGTGCGCGAACTACCCACGAAGAACAGCGAACCACTTGACCTCAGCGAAGTGGTGGCGACACGAGTGCGTGAGTTCCACGACGATCATCGAGACCGGGCAATTGATACCCGCATCGAACCCCGACTCTCGATCGTGGGGCGCCGCGACTTCGTAGAACGGATGATGACCAACGCGCTCGCGAACATCACGCGCCATACGCCCGAGAACGCACCCGTATTCGTGCGGGTCGCTCGCGACGGCGTGGTCGTTCGATTGAGCATTGAAGACGGGGGACCGGGACTACCCGTCTACGACCAGCGTCCCAAACACTTTCGACGTTTCGATCCGTCGCGCAGCCGAGATTCGGGTGGTTCGGGACTGGGTATGAGCATCATGGCCGATCTCAGTGAAGCGATGGGTGGCGAGATGGTCACGTCGCCGAGTTCACTCGGAGGACTCTGTCTCACCTTCACGTTTCAAGGTGTCTGAACTCGCTCGAGAGACGGATTGCGCGGCGCGTACGTAAACCTGTTGGACTTCGGCGAGGGCGCTTCGATAGAGGTCGACGTGTTCACCGAGACGACTCCCTCCCGCACTGATCATGGCGGCGAGCGTGTCGATGACGAGTTGCGCGCCGCTGAGATCAGGTGGTGTCTCGGCGAGACGGACCGCGGCGAGTTGGAGCAAGACGAAGACGTGATTGCCCAGTACCGTCTCCACGGGCGTCTCTCGAAAGTAGTTGATCTCTTCGGATTCGCCAAAGTCGGTCGTGTCGGTCACTGCATTAAATTATCGGAACCTCGTGCGTCGTGATGCCCTAACCGGAGGAGGACGGCGGACCGTAACCCGGACCGTAGCCCGGACCGTAACCCGGACCGTAACCCGGACCAATTCCCTTAGGCGGAGTGCCACGACCGTAACCGTTCGATCCGAAGGATGGCGCGTGCGTCGAGGTTGGACCTAGAAAGTCCGGTTGGACGGTCTGGGCCATCGACTCATACGAGAACACTGCAGCGACCACGAGACCAGCGAGCAGAACCCACGGTATGTACTTGCCGAGTCGTACGAGTAGCCACGTGCCCAGTAGGGCGACCAAGCCGAGTGCAGGTAAGTAGAAGCGAATGACGTGCACTGTGTCGCCACCGCCTCCACCACCGGGTCCACGGCCAACGACGCCCTGGGTGACGGTCCACGTGTACGTCAGGTACAACAACCAAAGACCCAGCCATCCCGCGGCGAGTACCACGCCCACCATGGCGTCTCGGCGCGCGATGATTCGCTCGCCGTTATCGAGTGACGCCGTGGTTCGGGAGCGGACGTAACGAGCCGTGATGACGATGCACGTAATTGCCGCGATGATCCAAAATGGCATGGACGTCGTGAGCTGGCGTGGCATTTCCTTCAGGTTCGGCCAGAGCGCCGAGAAAGAAAAGGTGATCTCGCCCGCGGAATACCCCGTTGACGTCGCCTTGCCGTAGGCCCAGTGGTCGAAGGCAAGGACCCCGAGGCCGAAGACGATCACCGAACCCGCCCACACCGCGACAGTCCGCCACGCGATACGACTCGGTCTTGCGAATAGCAGCACTCCCACCAGTGCGACACCCAGTTCAATGACGTTGGTGTATCGAATAAAGACGGCGCCTTCAAGTGCAATGAAGCCGAGAAGACCAACGACGAGGCGCCGTCGCGACGTCGCCTCGACGTTGAGCATCGTCCACAACAGTGCACCGAAGCCGGCGGCGATTAAAGACGCGTCGGTGAAACTTGGCATGGTGGCACGCCACGCGAAGGTGAGTGCGGCCCCCGAAAAGCAGTACAGCCATACCGCGTAGGTGCCGGCCCATTTTCCGAGCCAAGCCCTGGCGCCTGCGAAGAGGCCCACGCAGGCCAAGGCACCATAAAAGAGTGGCGTGATCCGAAGCAGTCCCATCATGTAGAACAAGACCGCGAAGAAGGGGTAACCCGGATTCTTCTCGCTGATCCACTTGCCGGATGCGAGGTGGTGCCACTGGAGGATTCCCTGACCACCGGTGGCGGCCAATTGTTTGTTCAACGCGATGTACTGGGCATTGCTGAGCAAAATGTGGCCTTGACTGAGCGCGACGATGGAGGCTCGATAGGCGTAGTCGTCTGGTTCGAGGAGGGCCGAGGTCTTGGTGAGTACGAGTATGGCGAAGACGACGAATCCGACCATGGCCACGAGCGCGGGGGTGCTCGGTCGCCAACGTTGCCTTCTCGCGGGGACTTCGCTTTCTTCGAGGACAAGGGTCGCAGTCATGCCGGTAGACACTATGAAGTATTTTTAAGAGCCCGCGCCCACACGTTCTAAGGAACATCTAAAACTTGTGTTTCCCCACTTTTGGGGGTCTGCTAGCGTAATAGGGCAGTTCATAGCAAGTGAGGTTGGCAATGCCAGCGTCCACCTGGCCACTCAAGTGAGCCGGGTTCCCAGGAGTTTTGCGCCCCGCTTGCCGTGGCGACGCCATCGAGGTGTCGCGTAGAGCAAGGAGTCCGTTATCGCAACAGTGCCTGGAGACCACCGTGTCAACGAACGCATTCGCGTCGACACCGTCCGCCTGATCGACAATGAAGGAGTTCAGCGGGGCGTCGTTTCAACGCGAGAGGCGTTGGCACTGGCCCGAAGCCTCGACCTTGACCTCGTAGAGATTGCCCCCACTGCACAACCGCCGGTCTGTCGCATCATGGACTACGGAAAGTTCAAGTTCGACGAGGCGCAAAAGGCCAAGGAGTCGCGTCGCAAGACACAAAACGTAGGCGTCAAGGAAATGAAGTACCGACCGAAGATCGGTTTGGGCGACTTCGATACCAAGACACGCCTCGTGGAGCGATTCTTGAACGAAGGTCACAAGGTAAAGGTCACCATCATGTTTCGAGGTCGAGAATCGGCGCACCCTGAACTGGGAAAGAAGATTCTCGATCGAATTGTTGAAAAACTCGCTGACGTGGCGAAGGTGGAATCAGCGCCGAAGCTCGACGGTCGCAACATGATCATGGTCTTGGGTCCAGAGAAGAAGGCGAAGGCCAAGGTCGAAAGTACGAGAGAAGAATCGCATCAAGAGGTCGTGCCGAGTGTTTCGGCGGAAGTAGTGAGAGAAGAGGGTTGACATGCCAAAGATGAAGACGGACAGCGGCGCGAAGAAACGTATCAAGATCACCGGGAGCGGAAAGTTGCGACGTCGCAAGGCCTTTCGCGGTCACTTGATGGAAAAGAAGTCATCGGTGCGAGCGCGTCGCCTCGGTCGAGAGACCGACATCGCACCCGGGATTCAAAAGAACGTCAAGAAACTAATGGGTCTGTAGAGCGAGATAAGGGAGAGGATCTGAAATGGCACGTGTCAAGAGGGCAGTAAACGCGAAGAAGCACCACAAGGCAATTCTCGAAGAGGCGAAGGGCTACTACGGCGATCGCAGCCGCACCTTTCGCGCCGCGAACCAAGCAGTTCAACACTCGGGTGTCTACGCATTTCGCGACCGTCGCGCACGCAAGGGTGAGATGCGACGTTTGTGGATTCAGCGCATTAACGCGGGAACCCGGGCGCACGGTCTGAGTTACAGCCGCTTTATCGCGGGACTCAACGCCGCTGGTATCGAGGTCGACCGGCGAATCTTGGCGGATCTCGCGGTCAACGACAGCGCGGCATTTGCCGCGATCGTTGCCCAGGCGAGTGCGGCGCTCGCGAAGTAGGTCATTCTGCGCGAGGCGTTAGGGCCGTCACATCAGCGAGTACGTCGACTTCGGCGACTCGTCAACAAGCGATCGCTTCGTTGGAGTGAGGGCGTGTGCGTGCTCGAAGGACCAGATCTGGTGCGAGCGGCGCTCGACGCTGAAGTCGAGTTCGAGGCGGTGTTCGTCGACGGCGCCCAGCAAGCAAGTGGTGCGTTCGCGGAGATTCTGCGCGACGCCGAGGCGAAAGGCGTGCGCGTCTTCGCGCTGGCCAAGGGAGTCCTGGCGACAGTTGCGGACGCTCAGACGCCCCAACCGGTACTTGCGACGGTGCGTCTGCCGCTCGTCGAGCTTTCGGCGATACGCGCCGAGGGATTGATCTTTGTCTTGCACGATGTGCGTGACCCGGGAAATGCGGGGACCATCGTGCGTTCGGCCGACGCCGCGGGAGCGAGCGCCGTGGTCTTCAGTGGGCAATCAGTGGATCCTTTTAATCCAAAGACCTTGCGGGCGAGCGCCGGCTCGGTGTTCCATGTGCCGGTGTGCGTCGATGACCTCGCCGTGGCGATCGCACATTTCTCTGGCGAAGGGGCCCGAGTGCTCGCCACGGTGGTGCGTGGCGGCGCGAGTCACCGCACACAGGACCTCGTGGTACCAACCGTCATCGTGATCGGTAATGAAGCGACGGGGCTCGACNNCTCGTAGCCTTGAGGGGTCATGAGCACTTCACCACTGGAAAACCTGTCCGCCCAAACAGCCGAGCTTCTTCGTGCGATTGGGGCCTTTACTTCGCTCGACGAGTTACGCGATGCCGAGGCGTCAGTGATTGGTAAGCGCTCGGTCTTCTCGTCACTGCAACGCTCTCTCGGCACTCTCGAACCCGAGGCTCGGCGCGACGCGGGCAGCCAATTACAAGAAGCGCGCCGCGTCGTCGAAGCCGCGTTTTCGACCAA
>PKZI01000221.1:7220-7541 GCA_003133005.1 Acidimicrobiaceae bacterium
AGCGACTGGTACAACTTCGAGGCGCTCAACATACCTCCCGCGCATCCCGCTCGCGGTCTGTGGGATACCTTCTACGTCGAGTTGGGGGAGCCGGAAACAGTGGTTCTTCGAACGCACACGTCGCCCACGCAAATTCACCAAATGGAAGAGGCAGTGCGAACGAATACGTTGCCGATTCATTCGGTCATGCCAGGTCGTTGTTTTCGACGCGATACTCCCGACTCACGTCATCTCGCGACGTTTCATCAAATCGAAGGTCTGGTCGTCGATCGCGGGCTGAGCTTTGCGGATTTGGCGGGCGTCATCGAAACGTTCACTCGT
>PKZI01000176.1 GCA_003133005.1 Acidimicrobiaceae bacterium
CCGGCCTTGGTCTCGATGATGGGCAGTGCGGTGAGCGAACCCCCGCCCAGGTCGTTGCTCAACTTGGCGGCTCGTTCGAGTAGTCGACTGTGCAGGTAAAAGACGTCACCGGGGTACGCCTCGCGGCCCGGTGGACGACGAAGCAGCAGCGAGATCTGACGATAGGCCTCGGCTTGTTTGGACAGGTCGTCGTAGACCACGAGCGCGTGCTGGGAGTGTTCCATCCACTCCTGGCCAATCGCGCAGCCGGCGTAGGGAGCGAGGAACTTAAAGGGTGCGGGGTCGCCGGCACCGGCCACCACGACGACGGTGTACTCGAGCGCCCCAAAGTCCTCGAGGGTCTTGACGGTCTGGGCGACCGAGGAGTTCTTCTGGCCAATGGCGACGTAGATGCACTTCACGCCCAGGCCCTTCTGGTTGAGGATCGTGTCAACCGCGACGGTCGTCTTGCCGGTCTTGCGGTCGCCAATGATCAGTTCACGCTGACCTCGGCCGATCGGGGTCATGGCGTCGATCGCCTTGATGCCCGTCTGCAGCGGCTCAGAGACCGGTTGGCGTCCAATGATGCCGGGTGCCTGAACTTCCATGCGACGAACCGACGCGTTCACGAGCGGTCCCTTGCCGTCGATCGGCACGCCGAGCGCGTTCACGACGCGCCCGAGCAAGGCGTCACCCACGGGCATCGAAAGAATCCGTCCTGTCGCTCGAACGACCTGGTCCTCTTCGATGTCGTCGACCGACCCGAGCACGACCGCGCCAATGGTCTCCTCGTCGAGGTTCATCGCCAGACCCAGCGTGACGTCTTGGAACTCGAGTAACTCAATCACCTGCGCCGAGGGCAGGCCCGAAACGCGCGCGATGCCGTCACCCACCTCAACTACGCGCCCGACCTGTTCGGCGCCAACCGCTGGGTTGAAATCACTGACGTGCTTGCGCAGCGCGTCCGTGATCTCGGCGGCACTAATCGTGAGTTCAGTCATCAGAGTTTTCCTTTTGCTTAGTCATTGTTCGTGAGCGCGGTGTCGTAGAAACGACCTCCCGCGACCGCTTCGTGAAGTTCACTGAGTCGCCCCTGCGTGGTGGCGTCGAGGTGGAGATCCCCCACGTCGACCAAGACGCCACCGAGCAGCGAGGGCTCGTCGGTCACCTGCAGTTCGACATTCTTGCCGGTGAGCGAATGTAACGAGGCGCTGAGCGCCGTGCGACTCATCTCGTCGAGCTCGCGCGCGCTGCGCACTCGCGCCACGCGCCAGTCGCGCGCGTGCGCCACGTAGTCCACGAGGTAATCGAGCGTTCCCACGACGTCGCGGGGTCGACCACCTTCAATGGTGAAGAGAGCTAGTCGCAACGTGATGTCGTTCACCTTGCCCGCGAGCAGTTGGCGCACGGTGCCCAGTCGCGCTTCGAGCGCGGCGTCGCGGTCGAGCAGTAGTCGTCGCAGTTCGAGGTTCGACTCGACCGTGCGCGCCCAGCGGAACAACTCATCTTCGATCTCGTCGAAGTTCGACGTGTCGACTTCGTCAAGCAGCGCGTCGGCGAAACCTCCTACGCGCTGGCGCGCGGCGAGTAGTCCGAGACTGGATTGGGCGAACGTGCCGGTGTCCTTTAACACGTGGGCCGCGGTCGCCAATTCGGCGATGGCGCGGTCGACCTCTTGGGCCGGCACGTTCTGGGCGGCGAAGACGACCACACACAACGTCGCGGGTTGCACCTTGGCGTCGAGCAGGTCGTGCACGATGAGTCCGCGCGCAACCCCGGTAATGGACGTGTCACTCATCACGGCGCGAAGGTCCGCGCGCGCGAGGATCGTCTGTTCGAGGTTCGCCAGTTCGTCCGCGACTTTCGTCAGAGATTGCGCGTCGAGCGACTCAAAGAGCGCGGCCGCGTATCCTTCGAGCTTGGGAAGCATGACTAGGGCTTCGCTTCCCTCTGGGACTCGGCGTTGAGCGCAGCGATGGCTTCGCGCACGAGGTCCTGGTGGGCCGTTTGGTCGACCTCGCGACCAACGACCTTCGCGACGAGGTCAAAGACGATCTCACCAATGCGCGCCGACGCTTCGTCAATGGCTCGTTGACGAATCGCGTCGACCTCACTTTGGGCGTTGGCGACGATGCGGTCGTACTCGGCTTGACCTCGCCCCGCCGCCTCAGCCTTGACCTGGTCGGCCATTGCTTGGGCGGCCGCGACGATCTCACGCGACTGGTCGCGTGCGGCGGCGAGCACCTTCTGACGCTCGTCTTCGGCGGCGGCGGCGTCCGCACGTGCTTGATCGGCCGCTTCGAGGGAACCTCGGATCTTCTCTTGGCGGTCAGTCATGGCTTTGTTGAGCGGCGGCAGGATGTACTTCGTGACGAGGAACAAGATGATCGCCACTACGAGAAGTTCGACGAAGAACGTCCCGTTGGGAAGAAGAAATATTGATCCAGTCATCGCGACGACCTCTCTACCTTAGAAATGCGCAACGCGTCCTACGCCTGCTTGGAGAAGACGTACACGAACACGACCATGAACAGCAGGTTGATGAAGTACATCGCCTCGACCAGACCCACGGTCAAGAAGAAGTACTGACGGGCCTTGTTTTCGATCTCGGGCTGACGGGCGATCGCCGCGATGGTCTGGCTACCCGCGAGACCGTCACCAATAGCGGCACCAATGGCACCACCACCGAGGGCGAGTCCGCCACCGACGAGTGCACCGGCGATGCTGACTGCCGATTCAATTGTTTGATGAGCCATTATTAATTTCCTCCTGGTTGGTTAGTGTGAGGCCTCGTGCAGCGCTCGTTGCTCTGCATCGTGAACTGTGTGTCGAACTTCTTCTTCGTGGTCTTCTTCGTGACTGGTAGCGAAGGTGAAGTACAAAATCGTGAGCAGCATGAAGATGTAGGCCTGGATGGCCCCGATGAAGAGTTCGAAGGGCTTCCAAATGATCTCGCCGAACGGCACCACGTAGATCGGCAGCAACGTCGTCATCACCGCGATCATGAGTCCGCCCGAGAAGAGGTTGCCGAAGAGACGAAAGGTCAAGGTGACGGGCTTCGTGATCTCTTCGATGATGTTGATTGGTGCCAGCGCCGTGTAGGGCTGCTTGTAGTGGCGAAAATATCCGCGAAAGCCGCGCGCGCGAAATGACTCAATGTGCACCCAGACAATGACTAACAGCGCCATCGCGAGCGGCAGGTTCACGTCACCGGTCGGCGCGGGAATGATCTCGCCGGACACGCCGGGGTGCATGGCCGAAGGGATGAAACCAATCCAATTACAGATCAGGATGAAAAGAAAGACGGTGACGCCAATGGGCACGAAGCGACGACCCTTGGGACCCATGGCCGATTCGGCGAGGTCCTTCACCTGGTGGTAGAGAAACTCCCAGAAGATCTGGATCTTGCTCGGCACGCCACTGGTCACTTTCTTGCGCATCCAAAAGCCCAGAAAGAGGAAGATCGCGGCGGCGAGCAACGTGGAGGTCACGATGTCAGTGTCAATGGTGAGTCCCAACAGCTTCACCGTGGGGTGGAGCCCGACGTGAATTGTCTTGGCGGCGTACAGCGTCTTCACTGCAGTCCTCCTTGACTCGCAACAACGCGCATGACGTTCATGACAAAAACAATCTGATAAAGCACAAGCCCTGCCACAATACCGATTCCGAGGGGGGCGTCCAGCCACACGAGCGCCAGGATCACCACCGTGACGACCGCGAGACGCGCGGTCGTACGCCCGCCGAGCTGGCGGCGAACAGCCTTGGTGCTCTGTTCGCCCCGTAATTCCACGCGCGACGCCTGTCGGTCAAGGAAACGAAGGTTCACAATCGCCAGTCCCACCCCAAGGACCACTCCGAGGGCGGCGAGCGCGGGAGCCACGAAAAGTGCAACAAGAAACCCCACCAGTCCTACCACTATGGCCGACAATGTGGTGCGACGAAGCAGGCGCGGCAGGGTATCGGGGGGCAGGTTTTCGAGCACGGACAATGGTTTCTAGAGGAAACGCCGGACTTGCTGAACAACGCTCACCACGGCGGCGACCGTTCCTAACACTATCCCGATTAACAGACCCGCCGGCGCGCTGCCCAGCTCGTGATCGACCCACAGGCCTGCGAGAACACCCACCGCCAGGCACGCGGCGATGGTCGTTCCCATCACGGCAAACGCGGCGACACCGGGAAGGTCGGACCCATCAGGACTTTCCCCTTTCGTCGGTGGTTCTGGCCCGGGGTCGTCGCTCACCTTCGCACCCGCTCGTCGGCGTCGGCGTCGGNNCCCTACGCGTCGACTGAGCAGCGGACTAAACCAAGTCACGAGACCCACCACTAGTACGGCGACACCAAGTGGGATAAAGACACTCACCTTGGCGTCAAAGATCGGCGCGAGCACGAAACCGCACAACAACGCCGTCCAGAGCCACAAGATGATCACGGTGCGTCGATGCCCGTGACCCAGGCGCATGAGCCGGTGGTGGATGTGGTTTTTGTCGGGCGTGTTGAAACCCTGGCCCGACGCCGTTCGTCGCACGAACGCCCACACGGCGTCAAGCAGCGGGACCCCGAGGATGAAGACGGGAATCAGTAGGGGCGCGAAGAAGAAGAACGTCTGTCCGCTCGCCGGAGGCGTGCGGCCCCCGATCACCATGGTCGAGGCACTCATCAAAAGACCCAGCATCAGCGCTCCGGCGTCTCCCATGAAGAGTTTGGCGGGATAGAAGTTGTCACGAAGAAAGCCGAGCGAGATGCCACACGTCAACGCGGAAATCAACGGACCAATGTTGGTGGTCGGCAGGAGGCCGAGGTCCTCGAGACGAAGACCGTAGACGCACAGGGTGCCCGACGCAATCGCCACGATGCCGCCCGCGAGCCCGTCGAGGCCGTCGATGAGATTGACCGCGTTACACAACGCGAAGACCCACAATGCCGTGATGAGAGGAAGGATTGAAGGTCCGAGCACGACGAAGCCCGCGAAGGGCAGTTTCAATTGGTACATCGTGGTGCCGCTCAGGTAGAGCACCGACGCCGCGAGGAATTGACCCGCCACTTTCGCGGG
>PKZI01000069.1 GCA_003133005.1 Acidimicrobiaceae bacterium
AGTCTCGCCCCCGCCAAATCGCAGCGCTTCACGGTGCTCACCGCATCCATCACGATTGTCGCGACCATCGCTTGATCGGCGCTGAACGTGCCCTGCGGAGCGGGCGTGTCAGCGCTTTGGGCGTCACTGATCTGGCTGATTGGCAACGGTGCGGGAGGAATCTTTGCGTCGGGTGCCTCAATCTTGTTCGGTTGGCCCGGTGCGACCCTGTTTTACTTCGTCGCCGGATGTTGGCTGTTCGTCGAACCAGAGAAATTCCGCAAGTACTTCTCAACGTTCACACTGCGCTTATTGTCCGCGGTCTTTCTCATTGCCATCATTTTCCAGTCACTGCCCGATGCGGGATTTTGGCACGGTGGGAATCAGAACGCATTAACGGTGATGACCAAGGAAATGGCCACGATCGCCCAACCACACGCGCTCTCGTGGATCGTGCGACACGGGGGCGTGCTCAGCGGTCGACTCGGGGGTGGATTCAATCTCATCGTGATCTTCTGGCTCTTCGTTACGGGCGTGGGACTTTGGCTCGCGACGCAACGACGATGGAACTGGCCCGTGTATTCGTTGGTGATCGGCTGCCTCATCTTCTGGGTCATCGCGGAAGATACGGCAGTCTTCGGAGGAATCGCGACGGACTTCAACTCGCTGTTGCCGATTGCGGTACTGGGATTTTGCGCCGCGCCGCGCTTTCAGAACGCACCGGCGCTCAAGGGGCGGCTGCGCGTCGAGTTGACCAACGGCATTGGTTCGGTACTGGCGACCTTCGCCACCGCGATGATCGCCACGAGCATCATCTCCATGTTCGTCGCCACCACCATCTCGGCCACCGAGAACACGTTCTATCTCGCGGGCAATGGATCCCCTTCGCCGCTCAATACCAAGGCGCCAACGTTCACGTTGACCGACCAATTCAACAAGAGCTACACGCTGGGCGAGCACAAGGGTCGCGTGACACTCATCACGTTCCTCGATCCCGTGTGTTGGACTGACTGCCCGCTCCTAGCGAACCAGGTCGCCCAAGTTCGTTCGCAACTCGCGCGCGACGCAAAGATTGACATCGTGGCTGTTGCCGCCAATCCGTATCACGAGACTTTGGGGAACGTGCGACACTTCATAGCCATTCACGACATTGAGCACGTGAAGAACTTTTATTTTGTCACGGGCACTCGCGCGAAGACGAGCAAGGTCTGGGCCGAATACGGCATTGGCGTGACGGCGACACCCACCGACGCGATGTCTATTCACGACGACTACATGTACATCGTTTCTTCGAGCGGAAAGTTGAAGTGGATTATTCCCGACGACCCACCCGATGAGAAGTCGCTCAACATCTCGACGGTCGCTGAACTCAAGACGCTTCTCGCGACCCAGGGAATCCACTAATGCTGAAACGATCTTTGATGGTTGTCGTCCTGGTGGCGAGCGGAGTCGGGCTCAGTGCATGTGGTTCGACAGGCAGCGTCGCAAAATTCGTTGCGTCAAAGAACTGCGCAGTGACGTCCACCAATTTTGATTTGGCCGGCTGCAATCTCTCGAAGAGGAACCTCAGTCACGAAGACCTGCAATCCGACAATCTTCGTAATGCGAATCTCTCGGGGACGAACCTTGATTACGCAAATTTGCAAGGGGCGAATCTCAAAGGTGCTGACGTCAAAGGCGTCGTCACCAATACCTATACGATTTGCGTCAATGCCGAACATGGGCCCTGCACGAAACCAGTTCTGAACTCACCGAGTTCGTCCGACGCCGCCAACAACTGAACCGATCCCGCAGACCGCGGGCTTAGGGAATCGTCGTCGTTGTCGTCGATGTGGTTGTGGTACTTGTCGTGGTCGTTGTTGGCGTCACGACGCTCGCCGATCCCACCCACTGCACCATTCGGCCGGTCGGCGTCGCGACCAATTTCATTGAAGTTCTCAGCGCCTTCATCAGGGTAATGGCGTGGTCCGCAGCGACGTCGAGCGCATTGTCACCTTGCTGGCTCAGCACGACCTCGTACGTGGGAACGACGATGCCGCCAATGGTGACGTTGATGGCCATGGCGACGCAACCGCCGGCCGCGAGTGTGTAGCCCGATTTGAGTCCCACGACACCGTCGGAACCAAGTAACGGAGTGTAAGTTCCGAGCCAACCAGCTACCGGCAGATGAACCTTGGTGAGTTTGGCGATACTGTCGATGACCGGTTCATTGGTCATGAGGTCAACGGTCAAGGTGGTCACGTCACGCGCGGTCGAGAGATCGCTCGGGGAAATCCCAGTGAAGTCCGCGTAGTGGGTATTGGTGAGGCCCAGCGCGAGAGCGTCGGCATTCATTTTCCTCACGAACGTGTTCGTACTCATGCCGGTCAACTGCACCAAGAGCTGCGCATAATCACCCGACGAATGCACGAGCAGACCGCGCAAGAGCGTGCCTTCACAGAGTTTCTCGCCGAGCGCGATCTTCGCGGTTGATTCCTGAATGGACAGGTTCTCGTGGAAGAACGCCACATTCTGTGCGGTCACGACCGTACAGGGTCCCGGTTGATTGAAACTTACGGGCAATTGCTGCAGCACGACCCACGTGGTCATGAGTTTGGTGAGACTCGCGATCGGCACCCTGGGTTGATTCGGTGATGCCGCACTCACCGAGAGCGACGGTATGGCGAGTGCCGCGCTTTCGGGGAAGGGCCATGGCAACGATGCGGAAAGAGGTGTCGTGGTCGTGGTGGTTTCCGACGTGGATAACGTGGTCGTGGTCGTTCCCGGTTCCGTCGAGGTCGTTGACGTGCTGGTCGTCGTCGTGGGGCTCGAACCCGTCGCGGTCGTGACCAACACTGCGGGAAGCCAAATGCAGAGACCCATGGCAACGAATGTACGCATCGCGAGAGAACGCGATGCTCGTAGCAGATATTTCATGCCCTACCAGAGTAACTGGTCTGCCTCGCGCACCATGATGACAATGTCGCGACGAAACTTCGTATCAAGTCGAGTTTGCGAGTCGCTACGCCGTTTCTAGGGCGAGGTCAGAATCTTCGGGGAACATTGTTGAGCCATCTTTGGTTCCCGTGGCGTAGGACACCGTTCCCGAAAGCAAAAGCAGTGCGAAGGATATCGTCAGAGCCAGATTGAGGCCGTGCGTGAACGCCGCGTACGCGGCTTGGACGACCTTTTTGATGATCGCTTGGACCGCGGCGCTACTTCTTCCACTGAGCCCTTTTGCTTGGGAGTTGAACGAACCTGCGGTCACGGCCGCGATGATCTCTGAACGAAAGGCGATTGGTATCGCTGGGTGGCGAATCGCGGCGAGGCGCTGNNCCCGCCGTGGGGTCGATATAGATGTCAGTGAGCAGTACACCCGCCGCGGCGATGAAACAACCCGCCATCATTGGTACGCGCGTCCCGACGGCTCCGACCCACCTTCCGGCGTAGAGCGACGCGATCACCATCCCCGCCAACATCGGCAGGAAATCAATGGCCAGGTTAAAGGCGCTCACCGACGCAACGATTTCGAGGTAGAGGGCGACGAAGAAGAAGATGGAAAAAATTGAGAAGTAACTCGCGAAGGCGATAAAAGTTGAGCCGGTGAACGGTCGTCGTCGAAAGAACGAAAGATTCAACATGGGATTCTTCACTCGGTGTTCTATGAGGACGAAGATCGGTATGGCGAGACCACTGACGACGTAGAGCGTCACGATTGAACTTGAGAGATAACCCTGCGTCTCGCCCGAGATGGTAGCGAACGTCGCGGTTCCCAGCACGACGGCACCGACGAAGAATCCGGCGTAATCAGGTCGCGAGCGCGTCGGGTCCGAACTCTCAGGCAACGTCTTTGTGGCAACGATGATTGCGATAACGCCGAATATGAGATTGCCCCAGAAAATTGCGCGCCAGGAGATGGCGCCGACCAACGTGGCGCCGATGACTGGTCCCATGGCGAGCGCGAGACCCGAAACCGCCGCCCACGACCCGAGCGCGCGTGCACGCTGTCGAGGGTCGGGATAGATGTGGCGGATCATCGAAAGCGTGCTCGGCTCTGACGCCGCTGCGCCAATACCCATGATGACGCGACCAATTATCAAGATCGTTGACGTGGTCGCGAGGCCACAGAGAATCGAGCCTCCACAGAAGATTGCGACCCCGATGATCATGACGCGCTTTCGGCCGTAATTGTCGCCGAGCGATCCACATATCAGCATCAAACTCGCGAACGCCAGCGCGTAGCCTCCGACGATCCATTGAAGGTCCGAAATACCGGCGTGCAGTTGCGCCTGTACTTTTGCCAACACCGCACTGATGACGGTGTTGTCGAGAAACGTCAAGAAGAGGATTGCTAGAAGGGCACCGAAACCAGTGTGTGTGGATAGCCCTCGACGATTCGACAAGTCGCCCGCGTCGTCGCGCTCAGCGTTTCGTCCCCGCAACTTGAGTGGGTAATCCATGTGCTCCCTTAAATCATGGCGATCTCACATCGCGAGATCGCCGCTCAGCCTTGCGCGCCGGTTCGAACCTACCCCGTTCAACTGAGGAGAGTTCGACCCGACACGCTCGTTGAAAGTCGTTGACCCTTTACTTAAAGACGATAGGGAAGGAGGCGGTGTCCTTGCCTTCTGCGTCGCCCGCACTGATTGCGCATTTCTTTACGTTCGCGGCGGTGGTGCCACACGTGCCACCACCAATCTTGCCCGTGATGACCGTGAAAGTCGTCGTGGGCAGAACGCCGCTCGCGCTCACGGTCGCGGGCGTTGCGCCGAGTTCGTTGCACCCAGCGGCGCCTTTGGCGGTCACGAGGCACTCGACGACGTAGACGGTGTCGCCCGCCTTGAAGCCGGTACCACTGACTTTAATTTTCTCGTTGTTCTTCAGATTCGTCGAAGGTGTTACCTTCAATTTTGGACCAGTCGCCGCGCCAGCTCCGACCACGCCGCTGCCAACGAGTAGCGCCGCCGTGATCAACAGGCCAAGACTCACTCGTAAGGTTGCAGGCTTCCTCATATTTTTCCTCCACGTAATTCGATCGACTGCATTTTGCACCCGCTCTCAAATCCTTCGCCAAATTTCGGCATCACCTGTCATCGAATCAAGCCGTCCAAGAACGCTTCCGTAGCGAGAGGGGCAATCATCTCGAGCACGACGACAAGTGGACCGATAATCAAAAGGACCACGTCCATCGTAATGTCTGAGGTCAGAATGGGGGCCCACCACTAAGGAATCTCTCAGTAAAGGGCGCTCGCGCCTACGTAATCAGCACGATTGCCACTACCACCCGAGCGCGCATGGCCCTTAGGATGATCAATCCGGGGGGGCGCACCGTATCCACGCGATCTCTCGACCCCTGCAG
>PKZI01000247.1 GCA_003133005.1 Acidimicrobiaceae bacterium
CGGTGACGAGCACGGTGGTGGGCATAGACAACGATCGTACGTGTTCGCTCAACTCGTTCGCGGCGCCGGGTATGACGATCTCGACGCCGTCGTTGACGTACGACGCGGCGAGCACGAGGTCGACGACAGCCTCGGGGTGCGTGTTCGCAAGGGGTGCGGCGAGTTCGATGAGTCGTTCTGCGACGAAGAGGAAACGTTCGTCGCCACTCGCGAGCGAGAGGCGAGCGAGGGCGCGACATCCCACGGCGTGCGCGGACGGCGTCGCGCCGTCAAATATCTCTTTGGGTCGTACGGGTAAGTCATCGGCCAAGTCGCATTGCGAGAAGAGTCCACGTCCAACGCGCGGGGTAGTCGGCGAGGGAAGGTCGCCATCCCAAAAATGCTCGACGAGGTATTCCGCGAGTTGCGTCGCCTCACCAAGGTGCTCGTCATCACCGGTCGCCTCAAATGCATCGAGCCGGGCATCGAGCAACCACCCCACGTCGCTCGCCGTGGCGTACGCGTTGCATCGCTCGGTTCGCCACCACGCACCCTGGGCGAAGTGCGACGTGGCGAGTGATCGAAGCAGAGCGATGCCGATTTCGATGAAGCCGGGATCGCCACTCTGCAATAGGGCTGAGGCCGTCATTGCGTTCCATTCGAGGATGATCTTTTCGTCGCGAGCTGGTTGGGGGCGCGCAGCGCGCCGTGCGCGCAACGCATCGAGACTCGCGAGCAACTCAGTGGGTGCCACGAAAGACTCGCCCTCGCGCAGGCGAGGTATCGAGCGTCCTTCGAAGAGACCCGGCGTGGTGATCCGGTAGCGNNGCGTCGAGCGATGACGCAAAGGCGCTCTCGTAAGAGAGGTCGCGGATAACGAAACGAAGCGTGTCAAGAGCCACGTCGCGCCATTCCGGGCGGGCGGGACGTGCGCGGTGCGCTCGAAAATAGACCCGAGCGAGCAACGCTTGATCGCTCAACATCTTTTCGAAATGAGGTACGTGCCACTGGGCGTCGACGCTGTAGCGAGCGAAACCTCCTCGTAAATGATCGTAGATGCCTCCTCTCGCCATCGCGTCAAGCGTGCGCGCCACACAAGCGCGACTCGCGTCATCGGAGAAATAAAGGAGCGCTTCGACGAAACTCGGGCGCGGGAATTTAGGGGCGGCGCCGAAACCACCTTGGTCGTCGGCGCGTGCGAGAAGCTGCTCGCGCAAGAGGCTGCGGGCCTCACCCAAATTGAAGGAAGGACCGGTCGCGGACAGGTGATCGAGAAAGGAGACCTCTCGCGCACTCGACTGGCTCAATTGCTCGGCCTGCTCTTCGACGGCCGCGCGTTGGTTTTTCCACGCGTCGTCCATCGCGAGAAGCAACCGTCGGAAACCAACTTGTCCGTGCCGGTCCTCGGGTGGGTAGTAGGTTCCGGCCATAAACGGTCGTTTATCGGGGGTTAAGAAGACTGACATTGGCCAGCCACCCTGTCCGCTCAGGGTCTGGGTCGCCGCCATGAACAGCGCATCGACGTCCGGACGCTCTTCGCGATCGACCTTTATGGCCACGAACGACCCATTGAGGAGTGCGGCGATTTCAGGATTCTCGAATGATTCGTGGGCCATGACGTGACACCAATGGCACGAGGCGTAGCCGATGCTTAAGAAAATGGGTCGATCGAGCGATTGAGCCAGGGCGAGCGCGTCGGGTCCCCACGACCACCAGTCAACGGGATTGTCGGCGTGCTGGAGAAGGTATGGCGAACCGATCTCACTTTTTGATTCGCGCAGCAACGGCATTTCGTTCTTTCGAGCTCGTTTGGTTGGGCGTTCGAACGAACGCCCCTACGAAGGTACCGCGTCGTCTCGACCTTCGAATCATGGTTCACCACTGAGCGCGCGGTTCCTCGCGCGCCACTCGTCTCGGCGAATTGCAAGGATCACTTCGTCGGTCCATTCACCTTTGACGAACTCGTTCTCAACGAGATGCGCCTCTTGTCTCATCCCTACCTTCTCGAGTGATCGAATTGACGCGACATTTCGCGCGTCACATCGACCGACGATCCGATGAAGGTCGTATTCGAAGAATCCCATTGAAAGAAGCACGTCGTACACTTCGGTCGCAAATCCTTGACCATGCACGTCGGGATGCAGGGATCCACCGATCTCGCCTTGGCGGTGCTCGTTGACGCTCCAGCGTAAGACGAAGTCGCCGACCAAGCGATTATTCGCCCGCAGTACCACTGCGATGGGCAGGACATTCTTTTCGATCACGTCGTCAGGTCGTCCAAGTCGTGACTGGAGAACCGCGACGACCTGTTCCTTGCTCATTGGTTCCCAGTAGAGATAGCGGTTGACGTCGTCTCGTGCGTATAGATCTGTGAGGGCGTAGAGGTCCCCGGACGTGAATGGTCGAAGGAGAAGCCGCTTCGTTTCACGATGCACGCGCAATTGAGCCACGCTACGTTTCTAGTGCGTGCGTGAAGCCGTGGCTGGCGAGGAGCACTTCTTTCCTCAACCGTCGATACGCTCGGCGAGAGGGCCATATGTAGGGGAGGTCGAGGTGGCAAAGACGCTTCGTTGGGGAATTATTGGAACCGGCGGTATCGCCAGGACGTTCGCAAATGACCTTCAACTCGTTGACGAGGGAGTTGTCGTGGCGGTAGGTTCGCGATCGCGCGAATCCGCAAACGAATTCGCAGATGCGTTCGATGTGGCGCATCGCTTCGGGTCCTATGAGGAACTCGTGAGCGATTCCGACGTGGATGTCGTGTACGTTGCCACTCCTCATCCAATGCATCGCGATAACGTGATTCTCGCCCTTGAACAGGGAAAGCATGTACTCGTTGAAAAGGCTTTCACGATGAACGCCTTCGAGGCTCGAGAAATCGTTTCCTTCGCGAGAGAACGCAATCTCTTCTTGATGGAGGCGATGTGGACTCGATTTTTGCCGCACGTGGTGGCGATTCGAAGCCTCCTCGCACAGGACGCGCTCGGACCGCTCGTGAGTGTCGAGGCGGACCATGGTCAGTGGTTTGCCGCAGACCCAAGTTCTCGCCTATTCGCACCTGAACTCGGTGGGGGTGCACTTCTTGATTTGGGAATCTACCCAGTGTCATTCGCCTCCATGGTCCTTGGCACGCCGCAGCGAATCGTCGCGCTCGTGGACCCCGCTTTTACTGGTGTCGACGGGCAGACTTCGATGCTCTTTGGCTACGAAAGTGGCGCACACGCAATACTCACGTGCACATCACGAGCGCGGAGTGCCACTCGTGCGTGTATCACGGGTGAGCGCGCGCGCATCGAAATCGAAGGTGACTTCTATGCGCCTTCATCATTCACGTTGATTGATCGAGGCGGAGAGGAACGACAGTTCGACTTTCCTAAGCAAGGTCGAGGTCTGCAGTATGAGGCCCAAGAGGTCGCACGCTGTATCGACGAGGGGATGATCGAAAGTCCGCTGATGCCGCTTGACGAGAGTGTCTCGTTGATGGAGACGATGGATGCAGTACTGCGATTTCTCCGAGAGTGACTTGGGCGTCACCGACCGGCAGCGCGAGGTGAGCTAGCTCGAGTTGATCTTCATATTCGTCTGATGTCTGCGACGACGCAAAGCTGTGCTTTTGTGCTCGTACTGATGATTCGCACCTTTGTAACTTTTCATGCACCGTTGCGGAAAATACTTCTCACTTTTCTTGCGGTTCTCACGCGGGAGCGAACATTTTGGTTCATTTGAAGAACCTTGACGGTCTAAAAAATGGGCGGACTATGCGCACGTGATTGGTAGAGACAGTGTGAGTTAGCGCGCACATTTTTTGAGGTTCAATGTGAATTCGTCGAGTACGTGAACATTTTGTAAAGGCCGAGTGAATTTTTCAACGGATGAAGGTGCTAACTTCACCTTCTGGGTATTAAGAATCTTTTAATACTCAGTGAAAGCAAACTATAGGAGTCCGAGGATTCCAAAGAAGGGTTGGGGGATATGAGG
>PKZI01000064.1 GCA_003133005.1 Acidimicrobiaceae bacterium
GGCTTGATGTACTTCATGGTGTCATAGACCGCGAGTAGGCCCGTTATGTCCCCACCGGGTGAGTTGATGTAGAGGCTGATGTCCTTTTCGGGGTCCTCGGACTCAAGAAAGAGCATCTGCGCACATATCAAGTTCGCAATGGTGTCGTCGATGGGGGTACCGAGGAAAATAATCCGCTCGCGCAAGAGACGGCTATAGAGGTCATAGGCTCGTTCACCACGATTCGAAGATTCCACGACCGTGGGTACGAGATAATTCTGGGCTCGATAATGTTCGTTCACGAATCCAGCCTAGGCGTCAGGTGGTTCACCCGAGTCCGCCGCTTCGATTTCAACCTCATTTTCGACGAATTCAGATTCGTCGCTCTCAGCGTCCCCGTCTTGGGATTGATCGGTCCTAAGTAGTGCACGATCAATCTCGACGCCATCAGGGTCGACGAAGGTTACGTTCTCAGTTAACCATCGAGACGCTTTCATCTTGGCCACTTCGGACTGAAACGACACGACTCGTCCGGTGTTGCGAAGGTTCGTCCTCAATATCTCCGCCTCCACGTTCATGGCCTTGGCGGTGGCTTCGAGTTCCTCATCAATTTCCTCGGCTGTTGGCTCGAGGTGTTCGGACTTTACGAGCGCGCGCAACGCCAAATCGATTCGCACGGCCCGCACGGCATCCTCGCGCAAGGTCGCGAGCAATTGCTCGGGTGCCTGGTTCGTCACCTGCAAGAACATCTCGAGATTCATCTTCTGTTCGCCGAGGCGGTGTCCAAGGTCATGAAGTCGTTCATTCGTCTCTGAATCGACGAGCACCTCAGGTACGAGCTCGGGACTCACGAGATCTCCGAGAGCCACCAGCGTGGCGTCGCGTTGGGACAGCTGCGCCTCGACGACCTTGCGCCGACGCATCTGGGTGAGGATTGCGTCGCGCATCTCGTCAACGCTCGTCCACTCGGTGTTCTCTTCGACCCACTCGTCGGTGAGGTCGGGAAGTACGCGTTCTTTCACCTGCTTGAGTTGCATCGTGTAGGTGGCGACGACGCCGTTGCCGAGACTGCCGTTGACTTTCAGTTCCTCACCCGCTTTTAATCCGAGAATCAATTCGTCGACACCACCGGTGATCGTTCCCGATCCGACCGTGTACATGTAGTCGCTCATCTCCAGGGGGTCGACACCCGTCGCGATCTCTTGCACGTGAAGATCCATCGTGACGAGATCACTCGTTTGAATTGGCCGATCGACGTCACGCAATGTGGCGTCGGTCTCACGGAAGCGGTCCACTTGTGCGTCCACTTCGCCGTCGCTCACGTTGGGCGAAGGAATCGTCACTCGAAGATCATGTTGACCGTCAATCTCAATCTCGGGTCGGACCTCTACTTCGGCTTCGAAGGTAAGTGGCCCCTCACTCTCGCCACTGGTGATGTTGATGTCGGGCTGACCAATGGGATCGCTCAGCGTGTCAGCAACTGCCCGCGCATAAAAATCGGGCATTGATTCTCGAATGGCCTCGGAGCGCAAGGCTTCGAGACCGCCGAGGTGCGCGATGAGGACGTTCTTTGGAACCTTGCCCTTGCGAAATCCCTTGATGCTGACTTGTTTGGCGAGTGCGGCCGCGGTCTCGTCGAGCGCCGCCGCCATCTCACTCTCATCAACTTCGACGGTGAGTTTTATTCGATTGTTCTCAAGGACGGTGGGTGTAGCGCGCATAAGGAGACTTAGCCTACCGGCAGTTCTCTGACCTCTAAATCATGATGTTGAGGTTAACGGCGAAGGATTCGCCAAGGGAGCGGTCACCTCGGACGTTCGTGGACGAGGCGCGAAGAAAGGCTTCGGCGCTGATTCGCCCCGCACTGCGACGCCAAAAGAGGGCCACCGGCGTTGAGATCTCGAGCGTGGCGGGCCTCGAAAACGACGTGACCGCTCCGGCGCGCCCTTCGCGTACTTCGAGCATGATCGTCCGCGCCTGACGTCCACTCAAGTTGACTTGCAGCGTCGTACCGTCAGGGCTGCCCATCTTCTTTGCGAGCACGTAAGGCAACGACGATTCGAAACGGTTGACAACTATCTCTTCTCCCGCACCGTGATCGTCCTCGGGTTGGAGAAGTGCGTCACGAACATCTTGCAAATGAATCCAACTATCAAGCACCCGGGTCTCTTGGAAGCGGTGATAAGGACGATCGCCCTCGGGACTCCAACCAACTTTGTCCCACTCTTCTTGACTCAATAGGCGAAGCNNGCGACGCGACTGCACGAACGCCTCATTGATCTCTCCAATGGTGTTGTGCACGTGCTCTGGAAAAGGACCTTCGAATTCGGGTACGCGCACACCCTCCAGTAAGAGCTGAAAACCGAGCAAATGGCTCACGACGTCGCGAACGTCCCAGCCCGAACACGGTGTGGGCGCCGCGTAAGCGGCTTCTGGCTGTGGACGCAACAGTTTGTCAATCGCGGCCCAGGTCTCTTCGAGCGCGTCGGTAATCCATTCGTACGCCACGTGCCTCCCTTTACGCCTGCGTAGACAAAGCCTACGAAAGAAGAGGCCACCTTCGTGGCG
>PKZI01000127.1 GCA_003133005.1 Acidimicrobiaceae bacterium
CACGGTGCTCGAAGAAGTGCTGGCTCGAACCGATTGGCTGTTGTGTAACGAGCACGAAGCGAGAGTTCTCACGGACGTCGCTGACGAAGTCGTCGCGGCTCAGTTGCTTCTCGCGCGTACGAGGGGCGGCGGCGTCATCGTGCGACGCGGTGCGCAAGGTTGTCTCGCGGTGACCGACGCCGATGGGCTTCTCACGGTGGACGCCTTCGAGACCGAGGTGGTGGACACCAATGGTGCCGGTGACGTCCACAATGGGGTCTTCTTGGCGGAACTGGCGAACGGGACAGATGTGCTCGAAGCCTTGCAGCGCGCAAACATCGCCGCGTCGATCGCGATCAGTTCTTTGGGACCCGCCACGTGTCCACCGCGTGACGTCGTGAGCGCGAAATTGTCGACGTTGAAGTGAACGGGTTGTCGCTTGTTCTATTCTCGCAACTAATCGCTGCACGTGAGCACTGAGGTACGAAGGGGAAGGAAAATATGGAGCGAGTACGAACGCCCGACGAGAGGTTTGCGAATCTACCCGACTTCGATTTTGATCCCGTCTATACGGCCGTAGGGGATCCGACCGGTGGCGACGAACTACGTGTCGCGTACTTGGATGAGGGGCCGGACGATGGCGACGTGGTCCTTCTCTTGCATGGCGAACCAAGTTGGTCGTTTCTCTATCGGTTCATGATCCCTGTCTTGGTTGGCGAAGGACACCGGGTGATCGCGCCCGATCTCGTCGGCTTCGGTCGCTCCGATAAACCGTCACACCGTGAGGACCACACATACGCACGACACGTCGAGTGGATGCGTGAGTTGTTGTTTGATCGCCTCGCACTCAATGACGTCACGTTGTTTGCCCAGGACTGGGGAAGTCTCATCGGGCTTCGTGTAGTGGGCGAGCACCCCGAACACTTCGCGCGCGTCGCCATTGGTAATGGCGGACTTCCGACCGGCGAGGAACGAATAAGTGACGCGTTTTTGTTCTGGCAGGAGTACAGCCAGACGACGCCTGATTTTCACGTGGGTGGGATCGTTTCTGGTGGCTGCGTGAACCGACTTTCGCCCGAAGTGGTCGCCGGCTACGACGCGCCATTTCCCGACGACACGTTCAAAGAAGGTGCGCGTCAGTTTCCTCTCCTCGTGCCCACGAGTCGCGACGATCCCGCGCACGACGCGAATGTCGCAGCGTGGGGCGTCCTACGCAATTTCGCGAAGCCCTTTCACTGTTGCTTCTCAGACGGTGATCCCATCACGAAGGGCGCCGATCAGAAGTTCCTCGCCGAGGTGCCCGGCACGAAGGGGCAAGCACATGTCGTCATTGAAGGCGCGGGGCATTTCCTTCAGGAAGAAAAGGGTCCCGAACTCGCGAGGGTGCTGAACCTCTTTATTGCGGCGAATCCGACTTAGAAGTACCGCTCGCCGAGCTGTTCGCTCCAAGGCGGCACACGAAGTTCGCCCCGCGGGACGCTCCAACGAAAGACGGGTTTGATATCGAGCACGGGCGTGCCGTCGATGCCGTCAAGTCCGCGCACGGTGATTGATCGTTCGTCGAGTGAGTCGATGGCAACCGTGGTCAAAAGGATGCGGTTCGGCCGGTCCTTGTTTCGCTGCGCAAAGACACCCACGTCGGGCCACTCGGCGTTACCGCGGGGGTGACGGTGCCACGTCCCCGGGGGGACGTCCTCGGCCCAGTCCGCGTAAAAGATAATTTCGACGTGACTGAAGTCTTCGAGCCCTCGTAGTGCCTCGCTCGGGACGTCCTGGGCGAGCTCGACCGTGCTCACCACTTCGTCCCAGTTGTCGTCGAGCGCCTCGCTTCGTTCGTTGCGGATATATGCAATCGATCGCACGACGTGGTTCATAGCATCAATCTAGTTTCGCCCGCATTGTTCTCGCTCAAAAGATGGCCCGCCGCACGGTATCGTTGGTCGTCCCCGACTGAAAGCGCCATGGCAGAACTGACCTTTACATACGGCACTATGGCGGCGGGAAAATCGACGCTGGCGTTACAGCTCTGTTGGCAACTTCGCGAGAGTCGAAGTGACGTGGCGTTGTGGACGTTTGGTGATCGAAGCGACGCCGGAATGGTCACCAGTCGTATTGGCATCGAAGCGCACGCGGAAAAGGTCGCGCCAGGCGTCGATCTATCGGGTCCACTCGACCAACTTGTGCGCGCCGGGACCAGGATCTTGGTCATTGACGAGGTGCAGTTCGCGAGTCCCGCGCAAATTGACCAGTTGGCGTGCGCGGTGGACGAAGCGGATCTTGACGTGCACGCCTTCGGACTCTCGGCGGATTTCCTCTTGAACGTGTTTCCCGGTTCGGCGCGGCTCTTCGCGATCGCGGACTGGGCTCATGAGTTACCGCTCACCGCAACCTGCTGGTGCGGGGCGAAGGGTCGCTGCAACGCACGTGTTGTCAACGGGGTCGTGGCGCGCGAAGGCAATCAGTTCGTCACCGGCGACGTCGTGCACGGTGTGGTCCATTATCAAGTCTTGTGTCGCGCGCACTATCGAAGCGGCCAACTAGGCCCTGGGTAGTGCGACTTCTGATTTTAAGCGACGACTCCTAGAAGAACGCCGCGCAGAGGTCGTAGAGTTCGCGCGGTACCTTACGCTGACCGGTCGCCACCATGGAAAGCGGCGCGAGTTCGACCTGATTGCCTTGGACCACGGGGATCATGCCGAACTTTCCCGCGACGACCGCGTCGTAGGCGGCGGCGCCGACGCGTGTCGCCCAGATGCGGTCATAAGCGGTGGGACTTCCACCACGTTGAAGGTGGCCCAACACCGTCGTGCGCACTTCGAACCCCCCATGGGCCTCGATGCGTGACGCCACGAACTGACCGACACCTCTCGTTGCGAGTCGCACACCACCTATGCCTTCAGTGGACACTTCGTCGCGCTCGGTGCTGCCCAGCGTTTCAAGGTTGATACCTTCGGCCACGACGACGATGGAAAACGCACTGTTCGAACTTCGACGTTGGACCAAATGTTCGATGATTTGGTCCATCGTGACGGGAAACTCTGGAATCACGATGAGGTCGGCGCCGCCCGCGAGCCCTCCCATCGCCGCGACCCAACCGGTCGCGCGGCCCATCGTTTCGACGACCATGACCCGGTGGTGCGAGGCTGCGGTCGTATAGAGCCGGTCGAGAGATTCGGCGACGATGCTGACCGCGGTGTCAAAGCCAATGCAGTAGTCGGTGCCGACTAAATCGTTGTCGAGGGTTTTGGGTACTCCGACGACGGCGCCGCCACGTTCGGCGAGCCAGTGCGCGATGCGCTGGGTGCCGTCACCGCCAATTGCCACGAGGGCGTCGAGATGTTGGTCCAAGGCGTGCAGCACGCGATCGCGACCGCCTTTGGGATCATCGAGGTTGTAACGCGCGGTGCCGAGTACGGTGCCGCCCGTTCCCACGATGCCCGCCAATTCCTCGGGGGCGAGCGTTCGACCTGAATAGTCGCCCGCGAGTCCGGCCCACCCGTTCGCGATGCCGACGAGTTCGTGACCGTCGCGACACGCCATCAGGCCAATTCCGCGAATGGCCGCGTTGAGGCCCGGCGCGTCGCCCCCCGCGGTGAGAACACCTATTCGCATTAATGCCTGCCTCGGACAAATTTGTTACAAAGGCCACTTTAGGCCGTATTTCCAGTGAATTTACCGTCGTGGACACCATCGGCTTTTGGGTGAACCTGAACGTCCATACTTTTGGTGATGGAGCACGCCATGCCTGAATCCGAACAACGACCCGACGTCGCTGACGTGAGTTGCGCGAGTCGTTTCTCGACGTTTGACGAATGTCCGCTGTGCGGGGGTGCGCTCGGCGCGGAGCACGCCCATTTCCGTTGTGCCACGTGCGGATGGCGCGACAGCTGTTGCGACTGAAGTTCCGCCATATCTGCGCGTAGAACTTCCTAAGAATTTCACTTTGAACCTTCGTGCCGGTCACTTTCCGTTCACTTTCCCTTCCTAGGTTGCTCATTGGCAAAGAGATTCGCGTACGGCGCAGGTCGTCCGCAATTCCGCTGGCCACTCACGAATCACTTTCTTTAGGAGGANNGAATGAATAAGACACTCAGGTCAATGGCGGCGGCAGCGCTGACCGTTGCTGGCCTGCTCACGGTGGTCAGTTTGCCCGCCGGTGCTGCGGCCAAGGCAAAGGCGCACATCTGCTACGAATTGACCGCAACGGGACTCAGTTCCAAAAGAGTCACTACTCCCGGCTGCCCAAAGGGCTTCACCTTATCGAAGCCAAGTCTCCAAGGTACGGGTCTTAAGGGCGACATCGACCTCAACGTACCCAGCACTGTGTCGCTCGCTATCAATGGTTCGTCCTTCGACGCTCCGTTGGTCGGTGCCACGACGAGCGGGTCAACTGCGTACTCGGCGGGCGGCAAGGTCTCGTTCAGCGCGTATCCGGCCGCAGGTTCGGGTACCGGTCGTACCGACATCACGAACGGATCGGTGAACATTGGCTTTACCGACGTGCCAATGTCCGCTGCTGCGGGCACGTTGCCCACAGGAGCGACCGAGGCGAACTACGCGCAGGTCCCCTACGCGCTCGGCGGTGCCGTTGTTGGTTACAACCTTGGCGCAGGCTTGGACAATCTGAAGCTCACGGCGGCGGAAATCGCTGACATCTACAACGGC
>PKZI01000193.1 GCA_003133005.1 Acidimicrobiaceae bacterium
GTCGCTCGGGGAGAGAGAACGATATACGCATCGCCATCATGCTCGACGTGGACGGTTCCATCGACACGACCATCGAGCGGGCCACGCGACTTCACGAGACGGGATTTCGTTCGATGCGGGCGTCACAGATTTTTGGTCCTGACACCCTCACCGTTCTCGCGGTTGTTGGTAGAGAACTTGACGACGTGGACTTTGGTACGGCAGTCGTACCGATTCAACCTCGCCACCCTTCGATGCTCGCGGCGCAGGCGCGCACGGTGCAAGAAGCGATCAAGGGAACCCTTTCGCTCGATATTGGACTTTCGCATCAGGTAATTGTCGAGGGTTTGTCGGGCATTTCCTTCGATAAGCCAGCGAGTTACATGCGCGAATATCTCGAGGCGCTCGAACCGACGTTGCGCGGTGCGAGCGTCAACGTCCAAGGCACACGCGTGGGAGCGGTGTCGATGAGTGCCGTCGGTCCCGCAGAAACTCGCGCGCCGGGACTGCCGGTCGCCGCCCTCGGACCCAAGATGCTGCACGTAGCCGGAACCATGAGCGACGGCACCGTCGTATGGAAGACGGGTCGAAAGACGATCGCTTCGCACATCGTTCCGCTTCTTCGAGAGGAGGCAACGACGGCTGGGCGACCCGAACCCCGCGTGGTATGTGGATTACCAATCACCGTGACGAGTGACGTGTCCGGAGCGCGAGGGTCAATGAGGCGTACGCAATCTATGGCACGCTCCCCAGTTACGTCGCGATGATGGAACGCGAAGGGGCGAAAGAGCCAGCTGACGTTGGACTGCTTGGTACGAAGGAACACGTGCTTGAACAGTTACATGCGTTGCACCAAGCCGGCGTCACTGAATTTTCTGGAGCGCCCACGGGCACGAGTCAAGAGCGTGCGGATGCAATCGACGCACTGATGCAATATGCCCACCACCACTGATTTCGTGCGATGAGCGCGATCTCGTGACCATGAGAACGATCGTGCGCCTAGTAACCTGGAGTACTTACTAGGAGTAGACATGTCGGTCACCGCAAGCATCTTTTCTGTCGTGTTGTTCCTCGCCTTCGCGATGGCGGGGATCCAGAAAGTACGTTGGAACCCAATGATGTCTGGTGCCGCTGAGCACCTGGGGTTTACAAAGTCCGCCTACCAGCGAATTGGCATGCTGGAGATCGCCGGAGCCATCGGTGTCATCGTCGGAGTCGCCGCGAACGGCTCATCGTTCTGGGGCGTGCTCAACGAGGCGGCGGCGGCGGGGCTCGCACTTTCTATGTTGCTCGCAATGATCATGCACATTCGAAAAGGTGACAACGCGAAAATGTTCGCGCCGGCGCTCGTGCTTGGCGTGATTGCGCTACTGGAATTGATTCTTCGCGCGTCCTAGATCACATTGGTACGCGAGTGTGTTTGAACTCGTTGAGCGCCGGTTGTGTCGCTATCATCGCCACGATGGACTCAATCAAGGCAGTCGACGCCGCTGGGTCATCGTCAGGTGGCGTCATGTAGCGAACGAAGACGGCGTCGCCGCCGACGACGAAGGTCGGCACGCCGAATGCCTCGAAGCGCTGGTATTTGGAAAAACTCTCACCAATGATTTTGTGGGGGCGCCGCGACATGATGTCGTCGCGGACCCGTGACATATCGACACCCACGGGATCGAGCACGAACTCGATTTCGTCGAAAGTCACCAGGCGAATAGCACGTTCGTGACGAGCTCGAAATAACGCCTCGTGTGCCGCGAGAAACTTTTCGGGTTGTTCATCGCGTACTGAAATACTTGCAGCCAGCGCCAACAAATCGGCGTCGTGGGTGGGGTCGTCCCACACGTCAGGCGCCCCTTCAGATTTGTAACCCTGGCTCATGGTCCAAGGTACGAACTCAACGTCAAAGTCGGCTCCGCCACTGAGGGCACGAAGTAGGTGCAAATGGATATTTTTCGCGAATGGGCAGCGATAGTCGAAGGAAAGTTCAAAGGACGTCACTCGACCAGCCTACGGACTATCGAGGTGGCACCGGCACCCCATCGGCGCGACAGAGATCTTTATACGAGCAAAAACGACACGTGTTCGCCGACGGGGTCGCGGGGAAATCCCCGTCCTGGTAGTAGCGCTTTATACGCTCCCACGCGTTTACCGCCGAGGCGGCGCGCGCTTTGACGACGACGTCCGTCACCGGCCGTTCAATTGCTTCACCCTTGGCAACGTACAAGAGGCGGATCTTCACGGGCGTCTCGCCCAGTTTTTCACGGCACAGCGCAGCGTAGAGTTCCGCGTTGGCGAACGTGTGACTATCGAAATTTCGATTTGGCAAGGAGCCGGTTTTGTAGTCGACGATGATGAGATTGCCTTCGTCGTCACGATCGAGTCGGTCCAATATCCCAAAGAGCGGCGTTTCGTCAACTTCCACGCCGAGGCGTAGTTCGATCCCTTCGGTGTGCACATGACGGGGATCTTCCATCGCGAAGTACGTCGTGATGATCTCGCTAATTTCTTCGAGCAGCTTGGCGAGCAGCGAGTCGTCCATCGAGATATCGCGGCGAACGTCGTCAGTGAGAATGGCGCCGATGGCGGGGTCGACGAAGTTTCTCGCCTGGTCGATAGTTCGATCTTCGGCTGGCAACAAGAAGAGGTGTTCGAAGATGTAGTGGGCGAATCGACCCTTCGCGGTTGCGTAGGTGGCGGGCTGGGGAATGCGTTCGATGGAGGCGTGTTGGTAGCGACGAGGACAAGCTTGGAAGTCGGCGAGGCGAGAGGGGGAGAGTGATTTGGGAAGCGCTTGCGTGAAGGTCATGGGATAACCGTACGCCCGCGCTGTCACACGACAGCGCTCTTGGGACGTCATCGCTCGACGACTAAACATAGGAACGTGACGAGCGCGCCCGGCTACTGGCAAAGTCCCTGGCCGGGCGAAGACAACGGACCCGACCGCCTGCAGGTTTCAAATCTGCGCGTCGGACGCGACAGCATTGCTCGATCGATGTCGCGGTTGGCGCCCGTGTCGACGATGGTTGTGCTGAGAGATCCCGGCGAGGTGTTCTTGTTGTGCCATACGGGTGGTGACGACGCCGTAAGTTGGGTCGAACGCATCGATCCCCGAAGTCTTGCGGTGATCGAACGCTCCAAGGACCTGTCAGGTGGACCGACGTGGCCCGGCGGCATCGCGGCGCACGCGAATGGTTCGCTCTACGTCGTCTTCGGACGGTACCTCCACCATTTGTC
>PKZI01000179.1 GCA_003133005.1 Acidimicrobiaceae bacterium
GCGTGCCGATTCGAATGGCGGTGCTGTATCTCAGCGTCGCTGGTTCCCTCGGGGGTGTTGCGTGAGAGCGCTCCTCGTGCACGGCGGCCTCTTAGTCGGCCCCGGTAATGCGAGCACGGGTGACGTGCTCGTCGTCGACGGTCGTATCGCCGAAGTGGGCGAGAACGTCGTCGCACCCAAGGGCTGTCACGTCATTGACGCTGGCGGTTGTTGGGTTGGTCCTGGATTCGTTGACTTGCACACGCATCTTCGCGAACCCGGTCGCGAAGAGGCCGAGACCATCGAGAGCGGTGCGCACGCGGGTGCCGTGGGGGGCTTCACTGCATTAGTCGCGATGCCCAACACTGAGCCGGCACTCGACAATGTTGCGCTGGTGTCGTACGTGCTCGATCGCGGCGCCCGTACGGTACTCGACATCGCGGTCGCGGGTGCGATCACCCAGGGTCGTGGCGGCGAACGTCTTGCTCCGATCGCAGAGATGGCCGCGTTGGGTGTGCGACTCTTCACCGATGACGGTGTGGGAGTTCAAGACCCTTCGCTTATGCGCCGTGCGCTCACCTACGCACAACCCCTCGGCGTTCGGCTTGCCCAACACTGCGAGGACGAACTTCTCGCGGCGGGTGGTTCGATGAATGAAGGCGCGTTGAGCAGCCGACTCGGTCTGGTGGGTCGACCCGCGCTCGCCGAGGAATTAATGGTCCTACGCGACTTGGAACTCGTGGCGTTGACCGGTGGATCGCTTCACTTCATGCATCTGTCGACGCGGCGTTCGGTTGCGCTGGTCGCGGCCGGTCGCGCACGCGGTCTCGCCGTTTCGTGTGAGGTCGCACCGCATCACTTCACCTTGGACGAGTCGTTGTGCGAAGGCTATGACCCACTTTTCAAGGTTCATCCGCCACTTCGCTCACGTGACGACGTGACGGCGCTTCGCGAGGCGTTGCGCAGCGGTCTCGTTGACGTCGTTGCGACCGACCACGCGCCTCACGCGCCCGAACTCAAGGATCTGCCGTTCGATGAAGCGCCACCGGGCATGCTTGGACTCGAATACGCGGCGTCACTGACGTACGAGGCGCTGGGTGATGATCCCGACCCGCTACGGTTTTTTGCACTACTGAGTCGCGAACCCGCGCGCATCGCGCAACTTCGCCACAACGACGCGCGCGTGCGTCATTCGGGACAGGGCGGTGCGCTCGAAGTGGGCGAGGACGCGAACGTCGTCGTCTTTGATCCGACGCTGACCTGGACGGCGCGCAACGAGGACTTGCACAGCCGTGCGACGAATAGTCCCTACGACGGGCGATCNNTCTTCGAGGGCTACGCGGCGGGCTACCTCGATGACGTCGGCGTCACGACGGGCGAGTTCGTCTTTAACACTGCGCTGAGCGGGTACCAGGAGGTGATCACCGATCCGAGTTACGCGGGCCAAATCATCGCCTTTACGTATCCGCACATTGGCAACTACGGCGTGACACCGCTCGATGACGAGGCGCTTCATCCCTGGTGTCGTGGCCTCGTCGTGCGTGAGCTGTCCGACGTACCCTCCAATTGGCGTTCGGTTGGTCCCCTTGAGGGATTCCTTCGACAACATCGCGTACCGGCCATTGTGGGTGTGGATACTCGTCGATTGACGCGCCACCTACGCGCACACGGAGCGTTGCCGGGCGCGTTCGGCCACGCCGACGAATCCGTCGTACGAGAAGCGGCCAAGTCAGCGAAAGGTACCGACGGCGTCGACATGGTCGCGATGGTGTCGACGGACGCGTCGTACGAACGAGGCAGTGGTGACGTGCACGTCGTCGCGATTGACTACGGCATCAAGACAACGATGGTCCAACAGCTGGGTGAGCGTTTTCGCGTCACGGTAGTGCCTTCATCGATCAGTGCGGACGAGGTTCGCGCACTCGCGCCCGCCGGCGTCTTCTTGTCCAACGGTCCCGGCGATCCTGCGGCACTTCAACGCAACGTTGCGGTGATAGGCGAACTCTTGGGCGAGGTCCCCATCTTCGGCATCTGTCTCGGTCACCAGTTGCTTGCGAGCGCGCTGGGCGGTTCGACCTTTAAGTTGCCCTTTGGTCACCACGGAAGCAATCACCCGGTCCTCGACTTGGCGAGTGGACGCATCGAGATTACGGCACAGAATCACAATTACGCGGTCAGTGCAGATTCGCTTTCACGCGGGGTCGTGAGTCACGTCAATTTGAATGACGGCGTGATCGAGGGAATCTCCTCTCCACACGACCGCTGTTTTTCGGTCCAGTATCACCCTGAGGCTGGTCCGGGGCCCCACGACGCTCGCTACCTTTTCGATCGCTTTGAGGCGTTGCTGCGTCATGGTTCGTTGGAGGGTGTGTAGTGCCACGTCGTGACGACATTCATTCCATCATGGTGATTGGCTCCGGTCCCATCGTGATCGGCCAGGGGTGCGAGTTCGATTATTCAGGCGTCCAGGCTTGCAAAGCCCTCGCGGAGGAAGGCTACGAGGTCATCCTCGTCAACTCCAACCCGGCCACCATCATGACCGACCCGGAGTTCGCCTCCCGC
>PKZI01000222.1 GCA_003133005.1 Acidimicrobiaceae bacterium
CGTCCCGACTCACCATGTAAAGACTCACCATGTAAAGAGGGTCTTCGGATTTCAGCGGTGTCTCGTGCATCAGCGAACCACGATCGAGCCGAGTACCCGCCAATTGGGTTTTCCGGCGTAGAGCAGGACGCGTATCCGGTAGTTCTCGAAGTTGCGAAAGCCAAAGGCCACTCGCTTGACCCGTTTGATCAGATTGTTGAGAGCCTCGGTGGGTCCGTTGGAGACTCGTGCGATGTGGAAATTGCAGATCTTGTCAAACCAGGTTTTGATGGTGCGGCCAAGTTTCTGGACCTCCGGGGGCATTGCTTTGCGCAGACAGTGTTCGAGTAGCTCTCGAAGAATGGCCTTCGCCTCGTCGAGGTCGTAGGTGCGATAGAAGTCGCGCAGTCGTTCTTTCACCCGGTAGGCAATCGCGACCTCACCATGGGGGTCACCGAGCGAGAGCAGGGCCGAGAGTCGCTCTGATCCTTCGTTATCGAGCTTCTCTTCACCCATCAAGAGCACTCGCCGCACCCGGTAGAGCGGGTCATCGCGTCGTCCGCGGTGACCCAACTGCTCGACCTGCACGCGTCGTCGCACTTGGTCCAGGCAACGATTGGCGAGCGAAATCACGTGAAAGGGATCGACCACCTGGGCCGCCTGGGGCAACATCACCGTGTAGACCGCGGCGTAGGTGGCGGACATGTCCAGGGCCCCAAAGACAATGCGCTCCTTCCAGTCCTTAGATTGGCTCTCGATCCAGCCCGCCACGTCCACGTAGTTTCGTGAGGGCAGGATCTCGATGATCTGGTGATTGGCGACGTCCGCGACGGTCGTGGCGTAGCGCGGGTGCGCGTGACCGTTGTGTTTGACAAAGGACGTCTCATCGAGGCCAATGGCGGTCGTCGCGTTCAGCCGTTTGCGGTCCGCTTCGAGCAGGGCCGCGCCGTAGGTGGTGACGGCGTCGTTCACGGTGTGCCAGTCACAACTGAGTTCCTTGGCGACCTCGGACACGGTGCGTCCGTCGCCCACTTGCTTGGTCGCCCACTTGGCGGCGCGCGTCGTCAACAGACAGTTCTTCGCGGCGATCCGGTGATCGTCCAAAACCCAGGAGTTCACGGGACAAGCGTCGTTCACGCAGGCCATGCGGTGCTTCTTCCAGGCGAGGGCCATGGCCGCGCCGTAGACGGGCAGGTCGACGTAGCGCACGATCGGGCGCTCTTTGACGTGGGCGGCCATTGAACACGTGGGACAGAGGACCTTGCGGGGGGTCTGTTCGATCAGGAGCTCGACGCGCGGTCCGAGGCGCTCATAGGCCAAGACACGAACGTCTTTGAGGCCCACCAACGCCTCAAGAATCTCGGTAGGGTGGACGAGGACGAAGGTGCTTCTGAAATTTTGTCTCATAACTCAATCTTGGGGCACCTTCGTCCCTTGTTAAGTGATTGAGCTCAGAGCAAATCCCCCGCTGAAATCCGAAGAGCCATTTTTTCGTGCTTTTAAGGCAGTGAAGTCGGGTGAAAGAATTCTGATTTGGTTCAGGTGTCGTCAGGCGATTCACGGTAGCGGTGAAAAAGCTCAACTAAGTCATCGAGAACTTCGGGTTCGAGATCAGCGGGAGTGACTGAACCGCTGGCGGCGATGGTCAATCGCATCTGTTCAAGGTACGAGGTGCAAAGAGGGCAACCAGCAAGATGCTTCTCCAAACGACGCCGATCGCGTCGTGAGAGCGAACCTTCAAGGTAGTCGCTCATAAGCTCAACGGCCTCGCGACACATCAAGTCAGGCGACGACAACATCATGTCTCCCTCTCTTTCATTTTCGACTCGACGTCGGCTCGAACTCGTGTTCTTCCTCGGTGGAGAATGACCCGCGCGTTTGCCTCGGACAGTTCGAGTAGGTCTGCGACTTCTTTTGTTGAAAGACCTTCTACATCACGAAGCGTCACAACAGCCTGCTGAGGCTCGGGCAGTAGCGAAATAGCCTCGCGAACGAGTTGAACAATCCGCTGGTTGACCATTCCATTTTCAATCACGTCGGTGAAGGGTACGGGTGGTTCGCGCCACATGCCGCCCTGGTCGAACCTGCTCGGCGCCAAACCGCTTGATTCATTGGGATCCACCGCAATCATGCGATGTTCTCGTGAACCCACCGAACGAGCACGGTTGACCAATATGTGAAAGAGCCATGTCTTGAATGTCGATCGACCCTCGAAACTACTTACTCCACGTATGACTGCAATCCAGGTTTCTTGTGCGACGTCTTCGGCACTTGCATCGCTACCAACGTAGTAACGCGCCACGCGAATGAGCGTCGAGTTATAGCGAGCGACCAACTCCGTAAAGGCCTTTTCATCGCCCCCGAGCATCTGCGCCAGCAGTTCAAGGTCCTCCACGGCCCAATGGTACCCAATTAAAAATTTTTCGAACAATCTGTGTAACGCAGTGGCCAGTCGCGCGACAGTTCATTGGCAACCCTGCCCACCCCAAGGAGAATCCAATGAAATTTCATCTACCTATCCGAGCCGTCGCGGCAGCGTCGCTGCTGACCGGTCTCGGTGTCACCGCTGTCGGAACCGCAGTAAGCGCCACGACAGTATCCGTACCGGGCCACGCTCTGTTCATTGAGACGGACAACACGACAGGTAACACGGTGCTCAGTTACGTCAGAAGTACCGACGGGACCGTTTCGTACGTCGGTACATTTGCCACGGGTGGACTTGGTGCGGTGGCTGCGAACGCCGTCGCGGATCCGCTCGCGAGCCAGAGTGGACTGACGCTTATAAACGACGGCACGGAACTGGTCGCGACGAACCCGGGAAGTGACACGGTGACCGTTTTCGTCGTTCGTGGTCCAGAATTGAAGGCAGTTCAACAGATTTCGAGCGGTGGTCTCTTCCCAGACTCTGTCGCCTCACACGGCAACTTCGTTGCGGTTTTGAACGCCGGTGGCGCTGGATCAGTAGCGGAGTTCAAGTTGGTCAACGACAAGCTTGTCGCGCTGTCGAGCGAGAATCGCTCGCTCGGCCTGAGCAACTCGACGCCGCCGGACTTCCTGCACGGAGCCGGTCAAGTGGGTTACACCCCCGACGGCCAGCACCTTATCGTGACGACGAAGAGTTCCACGAGCTCGTATGACGTCTTTTCAGTGACTTCGAACGGGTCGTTGAGCACTAGCCCTGTTGTCACGTTGGCGGATAACGCTGTGCCCTTCGCCTTCGGCTTTGATGCCACGGGCAACCTCGTCGGTTTGGAGGCCTCGAACAGTTCGGTGAGTACGTACTCGGTCAACGCCGACGGCACTCTCACCTCCCTTGGTACCGTGACTGACGGGGCAAAGGCGCTGTGCTGGATCTCAGTCGCCGATGGGTACTTCTTCGGTGACAATGCGGGCAGCTCGACCATTAGCTCCTTTGTCGAGAGCGCGACAGGAGCGCCGGTGCTGGTGAACGCTGCGGCGGGAACTGCCCACGCGGGAACAACCGACTCGGCGGTATCGCCGGATGGAAAGACTCTTTATGTTGAAAGTGGTGGGGCCGGGACGATTGACGTATACACAATCGGCGCCACCGGGACACTGACGCAGCTTGAGACGGTGTTCAATATTCCCGTTGCCTCCGAAGGCATCGCGGTCAGCTGAGTTTCAACCTCCACCGACGGTGCCTCAAGTATTTTTGGTGGCACCGTCGGTGGTTGTGGTGAGCGGTGATACTGGCGTCATGGGTATTACTTCCGCGATGTTCCCGAACCACCCCGCGAAATATCAGGGCACGCCACTGATTCGGCCAGAGAATGTCGTGCGCCGCCTCTTCGAAAATCCTGATGTCATCATCCCCGAAACCGTGATCCTTGGGTATAGCAATCGGTTGCACGCCTTGCTCGAGGCGAGGGGATTCCACAACGTGTCTGGCTACTCGACACCCTGGCGCTCGATGTGGTTGCCCGAAGCGTCCGAAGATCCTCGAGTTGGCGTGGTTGAGGGATTTGGCTACGGCGCTCCGGGAGCTGCCATCGTGCTCGAGGAATTGGCTACCTTGGGTGTTCGCCGCTTTTTGAACATTGGTCTTGCGGGTGCGCTGCCCAACGACGTTGATTTTGGTGATGTCGTACTCTGTACCGCGGCGATTAGAGACGAAGGTGTGTCGCATCACTACGCCCCAGCTGCTCGCTACGCCAACCCTTCGGCGGCGCTCACCGACGAAGTGCGCCAAGTACTACTTAGAAAAGGTGACCATTTCACCGAGGGAATGACGTGGACGCTCGACGCCATCTATCGAGAGACGCTGGAAGAAGCGCTTGCGTATAGAGAGGAAGGTGTGGTCACTGTCGAGATGGAAGCGGCCGCGCTATTCACCATCGCCGAAGTGCGAGGTGTCGAGATCGCGTCGCTTTTCACGGTGAGTGATCACCTATTGGCTGCGTCGGAGTGGAGGTCGGCACCCAACAAGCAGTTGTTGACTGATGGCTTGGCACGAATCTTGGACGTATCTCTTGCGGTATTGGTTCCAGATGTCCGCTTTGAGGTCAGGCCAATCGTGCCCCACGGCGTCGATATCGACGGACCCTTCGAATAGCTTTGAGCGCCAGAGTGAGCGCCCAAGAGTGGTGGAGTATTTGAAGGTCTCCGGATGGAGCGTTCAATTTTAGCCGTTCGTGAGAATCAGACAGAAGGGATGCCCTACGGGATCGAGGAACACCCTGAACGTCTCTCCAGGCTGGAAGTCGGCCTTGCGAGCGCCGATGCTGAGAACGAATTGCTCGGCCTCATCGAGGTCGTCCACCGCAAAGTCAAGGTGTATCTGTTGGGGCACACTTCCTTCGGGCCACGATGGCGCGACGTAGTTCTCGATTTTTTGAAAACTTAGAGCAGGTAGTGAATCATGCACCAGGTCGATCCCAGGCATGTCCTCGGGTGCGTAGCCGGGCCACGTCTCTACATCGATACCGGTGAGAGCCGAGTAAAACTTCGCGAGTGCGTACGGGTCAGGACAATCAAGCGCTATGAGGTGCAGTCGCGGGTGCGTCACCTCGGAAAGCCTAGAATTTATTTCTGTCGATTTCAATCATCGAGACGTACGAAGTCTGCGGACATCGGATGCTCCCGTGGTTGTTCGAAGAATTCGTTCGCGATCTCTTCATCGAGGCTGCGCTGAATGAAGTTGCGACGCCAGGTAGTCACGCTCTACTTCATTGGACGCAAGTTCAAAGGCTCGAGTTCGAGCTTGCTCTGCCTCGTTATCTCGCCCAAGTTGGTCGAGGAGATATGCCTTGATGGCCGGTAGATATTGATATCGATCGAGTCTCGCGTCAGACTCCAAGTCTTCGACGATTGCGAGTGCCACCTGCGGGCCTGAGGTTTTCGAGACTGCGACGGCCCGGTTGAGTTGGACTATTGGACTGGACCAAAGGCCGATCAACTCGTCGTAAAGGCGCACGATCTCGTGCCAATCCACCTCCTCGTACGTCGGCGCCACGGTGTGTTGCGCGGCAATAGCCGCTTGCAGCGTGTATCGACCTGTTGAATTATTCCGGAAGTTGTTGTCGATGAGGTCGCGCGCTTCTCGAACCATTTCTTGATTCCAGGTCGATCGATCTTGATCGGAGATTTGTTTTGCTCGGCCGTCCTCGCCGACACGAGACGCCCGTCGGGCGTCGCTCACGAGTAGAAGAGCGAGCAGGCCGCTAACTTCGCGCTCCTCGGGCACCAAAGCGTGTAGAAGCCGGGCGAGTCGAAGAGCCTCGCCGACCGTTTCCTCGCGAATCAACGTCTCACCCGAGGGCGCAGTGTGTCCGATCGTATAGAGCAGATAAATAACGCCTAGAACTGCGTCCACTCGCCCAGGAAGATCCAAAGCTCCCGGCACACGAAATGGGATCCGAGCGACGGCGATCTTCCTCTTCGCGCGCGTCAATCGAGCGGCCATGGTGGGCTCGGAGACGAGGAAACACCGCGCGATGTCCTTCGTCGTCATTCCACAGACGAGCCGAAGTGTGAGTGCCATCTTCGCTTCTATGGAGAGAGACGGATGACAACACATAAAGATGAGTCGCATGGTGTCGTCAGCGACCGCATGAACCAAGCCGTCTCCCGTCCTTCTTGGAGCATCGACGTCATCGCCGAGTGATTCAGACTCGACCAATAATTGAATCCTCGTGCGATAGTTCGAGGTTCGTCGGATTGAGTCAATGGCTCGTCGCTTCGCGGTCGTGGTCAACCACGCGCCAGNNAGAAAGCATCTTGCACGATTTCTTCTGCGAGATCGATGTCGCGCGTAAGTCGAACGGTTGCGGCGAACACGGAAGCCCATTCGTTGCGGAACGCATGGACGAGGGCGCGTCGCGTTTGTTCGTCCATCACTACTCCGAAGTTGGCCTTACGACGAAACCTTCTACGGGCCGCACTTCGACACCTCCGCCTTGCTTGATGATGGGGTTACGTTGTGCTTCGGCAAGTGCGGCGTCGAGATCCGGGGCTTCAATCACGTAAAAGCCCAAGACGACCTCCTTGGCCTCGATGAATGGGCCATCCGTAATGCCTTCTGATCGAATTGACGTCGCGGTGTCGTACGACTCGAGTGCGAATGCCGCAATCATAGATCCCGCCTCTTGCATCTCTTCGGAGTATCGGTCGTGTTCTTCGCGCTCGCTACCGTTGACATCGTGCGTGATGTCATCTTTATTGGCGTAAAGAAAAATTGCGTATTCTGCCATCTGTCAATCTCCTTGCTGCAGTGATGACACCTTGTCATGTTCATACGTCGAATGTCGA
>PKZI01000184.1 GCA_003133005.1 Acidimicrobiaceae bacterium
GGCGTCGCCCACGGCCATGCGGATGACGATGATTGGTTTATTGGTCGCGATGACCGGAGCGACACCAGGAATTCGTCGGCCGGTTCGCACGATGACCGAACCACCAATGCCCTCTCGCAAAAGTCGGTTCGGCGATCCCACACCGCCGATTTCGGGGGGAGTGACCGTGGCGGCCTTGAGTCCGAGGCCGGTCTCGACCATAGCGGCGGCGGCCTCGCGCACGACATCATTCTTCGTCGCACGTCGGTTGTCCAGGGACAGGTCGTAGTGTTCGAATTCCAAGGACACGCCCAACAGCTCGTCATTCATCACCCGAAGCGACTCGAGCAACAATTCTTGACCCGTCTGGTCGCCGTCGCAGACAATTATTTTGGCACTTGTCGTCATCTACACTCCTAGGGATATTTCAACCCGTCAGGCGCCGGCGAACGAGATCGGGTACCACGACGATAACGCAAACGCACTGGTAGCTAGAAAGGACGATTTTGAATACGACTGGTTACATCATCGACGTCTTGCTCATCCTTGTGGTGCTTCGACAAGTTAGAAAGAGCCCACTTACCGCTCGCACGGTCCTTCTGCCAGTGGGGCTGCTCGTCATTGCAGGCTTTACCTACTTGAAGTCGTTCACGCTCGCGGGAAACGATCTGGTCCTCATAGTCATTTTCACGGCAATTGGCGTGGTGCTCGGGATCACCAGTGGTTNNGCCGCGGCCTCGTGGATTCTCGGTATGGCGTTTCGATTCGGCTTCGCGTTGTGGGCGAACTCCTCCTCGGGAGGGGCTGCGCTGGTTCGATTCTCCTTACACCACGACATCACGAGTGGTCAGGCGTGGACGACGGCGCTGTTTTTAATGGCGTTTGGCGAGGTGCTTTCGCGGGTGGGTTACCTACAGTTTCGTCGCGTGCGACTCGAACGAGCGACGCCCGCGGCCGTCGCTCAACCGAAAGTGAAGTCGTAGGCCTCGAGGCCCTTGGTGAACGAGAGACCGAGTAGTCCGCTCACGTCGTTCTTATTCGTGAACAGGGTGTAGAGCCGCGGGTAGCCCGAGACGGCGACAGTCTTATACGGTTTGCCGTTTAACGTTTCAGTGATCGTGCCGTCGCCACTCATGACGAGGTAGACGTCGTTCGCTTGGAAGTTGATGTTGATCACCGACTTTGAAACCGCCGTGATCTCTTGGGGACCCGCGTACCACTGGCCGGACATCGCGAAGTTGCCCACCGGGATGTTCGAGGGCGACTGGTAGGTCGCCACGGCGTTGTCGCTGAGTGAGCCGCCCACGAGGTAGGACTCCGAGGCGTAGGTGTAACCGAGGTATGACTCGGGGCTGGTCNNCTGGTCTCTTGGGTGGGGGTGCGGTCCGCGACGTTGGTGGGGGGCGGGAGCTTCTCGGTCGGATTCGCCGCGGTCAGCAGCGTGCGGATGAGCGACTCGTCCGCGCCGTAGTCGCCTTCACCGTACGCCACGTGGCGAATGACTCCCTGGGCGTCGATCAGATACTCGGCGGGCCAGTAGTCGTTCGTGTAGGCGTTCCACGTCGCGAGGTTGTTGTCGACCGCGATGGGGTACTTCACGCCGAGACTCTTGGCGGCGCTCTTGATGTTGCTGATCTCGTGTTCGAAGGCAAATTCGGGCGCCTGGACGCCAATGACGTCCAAGCCGTACTTGTGATAGCGCGCGTACCATGCTTCGACGTGGGGCAACGATCGTTGGCAGTTGATGCACGAGTACGTCCAAAAGTCAACGAGCACCACGTGACCACGAAGGCTCGTGAGCGTGAGCGGCTTGTCGCCGGGTGTGTTCAGCCACTTCACGATGCCGACGAACTGCGGGGCCGTGCCACATTTCTGAATGGTCGTCACGGGTTGGGTGGCGGCGACACTTTCGCACGCCGCGAGTGAACCGTCGCCGGTTTTCGATCCGTATTCGAGGCTGCGTAACTCGTGGTAGGTCGACGCATTGCCTTCGAGGTGCTGCTGGAGCGCATTCGTATAGCCGGGGACGAGTTTCTGCACCCCGTTGAACACGTTGAAGATTATGCCGAACGCCATGAGAACGAGCAGCACACCGGCGACGGGACGCAGCTTTCGTGCGCGCTGGGAGAGTTGGCGGTTGCGCTCGATGAGACGGTCACCCGTGAGTGCAATGGTGAAGAGCGGCAGTGCAGCTCCCGCGCCAAAGAACAAGCTGAGTAGGACGCTATAGAAACTGACGTGGTGTCGAGCACCGAGAAATGAGATGGCCGAAAGCACCGGTCCCGCGCAGGGCACGAAGACGGCGCCAAGTCCGAGACCGAGCAAAAAGGCTGATCCGTTGCTCGCGGGGGCTCGACCACGGAGACGAGTGAAGGGCCTCTCGATGATCCGCTCGATGCCGGGCACCAACAGGCCAACGCCGAAGAGAATGAGGAGTGCGATGCCGACGTCGCGCAGCAGATCCTGGGGAAGACCGAGCGCACTTAAAACCGCCGAGCCCGCGGCGACGATGAGACTGAAACTTATGACCAGACCCGCTACGACCGTTGCGGAGCGTCGTCGGCGCGCTCGAAAAGGGTGCTCGACGTCTTCGACCGGCGCGGTCCAACCCACGAGGACCACGGGCAGCACGGGCAAGATGCACGGCGAGATTCCCGCGATGATGCCCGCGACGAAACCTATGAAGAGTAGACCGACCACATTTCCCCTTGTTGAACTTCGAGAACCGACGTCCAGCGCCGTTTCAGACTACGCGGGCCATTTCGTTCGACAATCGCGTTCACGATAGATAGTGGTCGCGACGCCGCTTCGCGTTACACGGCTTCGATCGTGAAAATGTGGTTCGACCAATCGTTCGGGCGCCACAGGGTATTCAGTGCCGTTGAACGCGTCTGGTGGGTTGCTTCGCGGCGAAAAACGCACGTCGCCCGTGCTATGTGGAGGGCCTTTCTCATTACACTCAAGCCATGACATCGAGGGCACTGAGGTACGTGACGTACGGTCAGTGGAATCTCATCGTCTTTGTGTTGGTGTGTCTGAGCCTGCATCCCGGATTGGTGCTCAAGGGCGACGAAGGTGGCTTCAGCAACTACGGCATTCACATCAAAACCGCGATTCCCTACTCGTTGACCTACCTGATCTGCATTGGGTTCACGCTTCTCGCGACCAGGTACTTGCCCCGAACGACGAGGAATTTGCGCGCTTTGGCGGTACTCCTCTACTCGTACTGCGTCTTATGCTTTTTCATCCTCGTCAGTACGTACGGCTACACCCTTAACCAACCTCTTCGCGATATCCACGGCGCGTTTGGATTGTTGGCAATGTTTTTCGATCCCGCGGTGTCGATTTGGCTCTTCTTGCAGGTGAGGGGATCGCTGATTGCGAGGGCCTATCTCACCCTTGAGATCGCGGGCGTGATCCTCGGCGTGATTGACATCGTGAATGCGGCGCACGTGCTCTTCGCCGCCCAAGCCACCGTCGCGTTCGGATTCGGCCTTTTGTTGGTGCGCGGTACTCACGGAATCTTGAGCGCGAGCGTTGAGGGCGTTTCTCCCAGCACCCGCGCCAGTGACGTCGACGCACAGCGTTTCGAGGGTTTGCCGGACGACGCGCTTTAGCAATATGTGCCTGAGCGACCACGGAAACATGTGCGGCGTGATCACGAATTCCTTCGATTAAAAATAGAGAAGTACCCTTGGCCCATGGAAGACCAGGTCCTGATCAAGCGGATTCTCGAGGGGGACCGTGACGCCTTCGCTGACCTCGTGCAGCGTTATAACGCTGGTCTTACTCGGCTTGTTCGTTACTACGTAAAGACCGACGCAACGGCCCAAGACGTTGTCCAAGACACCTGGATTGCCGTGCTCAGGGGACTTTCTAAGTTCGAGGGTCGTTCGTCATTCAAGACATGGCTTTTTCGAATAGGGGCGAATCTCGCTCGAAAAACCGGTACCCGAGAACGTCGCATCATTCCCATCGATCCCATCGATCCCGTGTCGAGTGCGCGGTTCAATGAGGGCGGCATGTGGTCTGACCCTCCGGCACCGTTTACCGAGATTCTCGAGGACAGACTGGCTAACGCGAAGGCCCTTGAGGCGTGCCGAAGGGCGCTCGCCGACCTGCCCCTTGCGCAGCAAACAGTCGTAACGCTTCGCGACGTTGAGGGACTATCTACTAAGGAAGTTTCGCAACTACTCGAACTCACCGACGCGAACACGCGCGTGCTGTTGCACCGAGGCCGAGCGAAAATTCGCGAAATCGTCGAGGACGAACTGAAGGGAGGTTACCCATGGCAATGACGAAGGACATCTCGTGTCACCAAGCGGTGGCACTCGTCAGTGATTACCTTGAGGGCGCCCTGTCGTGGCGCGATCGTCGACGACTCGAACATCATCTCGAGGGCTGTGACGCCTGTTCGGCGTACCTCGATCAGATGCGAGAAATAATCCTCCTATGTGGTGTCGTCACCCCCGATGATCTCTCCGCGCAAGCCGTCGCGCGATTGGTGGACGTCTTCGAGAAGTATCAGCGCGACGCTTCGACGTAAGTCGTTACGAAATCGCGGTGGTGAACATCGTGCCCGGGCGTAGTTCGTCACGCGACGAGGGATGAAGAATCCACGCCGACTGGCGACCCTTGACCTCCCACTCGATCGGACCGCCGACCACTGCGGTGTCCTCATCGACACCCAGGATCGTCGAGTTCTCGTCAAAGGGCAGCAAAAATTTTGTGGCCACGTCGGGCATGCGCTTGGTGAACAAATCGAAGTGGGGGATCACGCGAAGGTGGGGCAAGAGTGCCAGCCCGGGCGTCCCGCCTTGTTTGGGGTGGCGAAGTGAAGGAATCCATGATGTCAGGGCCATCGCACCCGCGCTGCATCCCGCGAGCGCCGCGCCACCGCGCCACGTGGTGACGATTGCGTCCCACACTGGTGAGTCGCGCAACGTATCGGCGAGGTAGCCGGGGTTGCCACCCGAGAGATAGATGAGACCCGCCCCAGCGACGAGCGCGGCGAGGTCTTCGTTTAATGCGTCGGCGCGGTCGTTCACTGGTATGACGACCGCTTCAACGCCAATGCGTTCGGCTTGGATTCTGCCCAGTTCGTGCCAGTGATCAACGACCGCCGGACCGTCGGGGACTGCGGCGGTAGCGAGCTGCACGTAGCGCGGTGGTCGTCCTTCAATCAGCGCCGCTTCGATGTCGGTCATCTGAGGCAGATACTCGCCCGATCCAACGAGCGCAATGGGGCCTGGTGTTGTGTCGTTACTCATGGCGTCTCCTCGCACGTGTGTTCTTGAATACCGCAACGAGCGGCGCGAAGGTTAGTCACCGAGGAGTCTTTCGTTTTCACGGACGTCGCCGAGATGGTGTTCGCACTCGTGCAGGGCCTGCGCCCCGGCCCAAAGAATCGTGACGTCAGCCTTTGATATGGGGCTGTAGGTGAAGACGCGGTTTTCGAAGCCTGCGGGAAGCGCCTCGAACGTGCGAACGAATAGGCGCGAGGATGCCTGGAGTTCTTCGGCGACTTCTTCGGGAGTATCGAGTTTGTAAAAACCAAGATCCACGCGCTCGTCGCGAAAGATTGGCGTGCCGATGTGCCCGTCCACTATCGACGCCAGCACGAAACGTTCACGAATTGAGATCAATACGTCGCGCGTATGTGCTGCGTATTCGAGGATTGACCAACGTTCGGGTATCGGTCGTGCACTTAGCGCGACGGGCGACGTGCGCAGGACGTCCACGAACGTTGTTGTCGCATTGCGAAGGCGAGTCGGGAGTTGTGAGGGCGTGATGGAACTCCACTCGAACCCACATCCTTCGCATACGACCGACGACGTCACGGTCACAACTTACTTGTCACCCTGAAGCATTAATACCCGACGTCAAGGGTAACGACGCGTGCTTTGGAGCAACCGGACTTAGACCAAGTCCTGGTGTGCCGGTACGCAATCAACGTTGCGAAGGTCGCGGCCACAGTCCTCGCAGAGGAGAATCAACGCACGACACGCCAGGTTCGCGCAGTTCGAGTACTTGCTCGTCGGTGCGGCGCACCGCTCACATGTGCCGAGTACCTTGGCGTGGTCGCTGAATTCCTGATTCATTCGTCCGTCAAAGACGTAGAGCGACCCTTCCCACAGGCCCGTGTCGCCAAACTCCTCGCCGTAACGCACGATGCCCCCCTCGAGCTGGTAGACGTCGGTGAAACCGCGTGACGTCATCAGCGATGACAAGACCTCGCATCGGATTCCGCCGGTGCAGTAGGTGACGATTGGTCGGTGCTTCAAATGGTCGTACTTTCCGCTGTCAAACTCGGCCACGAAGTCGCGCGTCGTGCGCACATCGGGTACGACGGCATTCTTAAACCTTCCGATTCTCGCCTCGAAGCTGTTGCGTGCGTCGAAGAACACGACGTCGTCGCCGCGACGTTGGACGAGTTCGTTGACTTGCGCGGGCCTTAAGCGAACGCCACCACCAATGACACCGCGTTCGTTCACGCGCAGTTCCCCAGGGGCACCGAAGGACACCACTTCGTCGCGCACGCGAATGCGCAGACGTGGAAAGTCATTGCCGGTACCATCAGACCATTTGAAGTCAATATGTTTGAAACCCGGATACTTCTTGGTCGCACGGACGTATTTCTTGAGCGCGGTCATGCTGCCACCCAACGTGCCGTTGATGCCGTGACGCGAGATAAGGATACGACCCTTGAGGCCCAAGGACTTGCAGAGTGTTTCTTGCCAGAGACGGATCGCTTCGGGATCGTCCAAAGGGGTGAATCCGTAGTACAAGATGACTTTTTGAAGATCCACCCCCCAATTTTAGCGAAGAGTGCGATTGCAACTTTTCGAACACGAGCGTTCGGCCTACGAGTTCGACCTTTTCGTCCCAGTGCAGTACATCGTTACCGGCGTGAGTGCAGGGCGCGTCGAAGTGATTGGTTCGCGCGATGAATTTACGTTGTGTAGTGTCGCGCTATGGCAAGTGAACCGAGTGGTGAGGATCAGATAGTTGTTTACGGCGCGAGCTGGTGCCCGGACTGTCGCCGATCCAAACAGTTTCTCTCGTCGCATCGTGTTCCCTTTAAGTGGGTAGACCTCGAAGAACATCCCGAGGCCGTGAACGAAGTCGAATCACGAAATGACGGAAAGCTGATCATCCCCACAATTCTTTTTCCCGATGGATCGTTCGTCACTGAGCCCACGAACGACGAATTGGCTGATTGTGTGGGACTCGTTCGAGAGGCAATGAGTACCGAGTACGACCTCGTCATCATTGGCGCTGGCCCGACGGGCCTCACGACCGCGATCTATGCGGCGCGTGAGAACGCGAAGGTGCTCGTCGTCGAGAAGTCTGCTCCGGGGGGCCAGGCGGGCGTCACCGAACGTTTCGACAATTACCCGGGTTTCCCCGACGGCGTCTCGGGCATTGAGCTCGCGGACCGCATCGTGCGCCAAGCGCAGCGTTACGGCGTCGAGATTCTTCCGGCGGTTGCGGTGAGGGGGATTAACCGAGAAGAGCCGTTCATCCGTGTCGAACTATCAACGGGCGCATCGGTGATGGCGCGATCAGTTCTGGTGGCGACAGGTTCGACCTATCGACGCACTGACGCCGAGGGCGAAGCCGATTTGATTGGAGCGGGTATCCACTTTTGTGCGACCTGTGATGGCCCGTTTTATAAAGGTGCGCGCGACGTCACGATTATCGGCGGAGGGAACAGTGGACTCGAGGAAGGTCTCTTTCTTACGCAGTTCGCGGACCACGTCACGGTGCTTCAGGCGATGTCGATGCTCACTGCGAGCAAATTGCTCCAGGACAAGGTATATAGCCACCCTCGAATGACCGTGTGGCTGAACGCGAAAGTGCAGTCATTTCAACCCAATGAAGAAGGCAAGCTCGCTTCAGTGATCGTAGAGCGAGACGGTGAGGAAATCACTCACGAGACGTCAGGGGCATTCGTGTTCATCGGGCTCGATCCGAATACTGATTTCGTCAAGGGCATACTCGATGTTGACCAACGAGGTTTCCTCACGACGGATCACATGTTCATTACCAATATCGAAGGCGTCTTTGCGGCGGGCGACGTGCGCGCCGGATCGACCAAACAGATTGCGTCGGCCGTTGGTGAAGGTGCAGCAGCGGCCATCCAGATTCGCTACTACTTGGACGCCCTGGCGGCGAAGGTCTAGTCCCTCAGTCGGACTTGGCGGTCTGCACGTCCGCACGTGGCACCGCAGTGAACCACGGTATCTGCGCTGACGTTGTCGTTTGGTACTGCGCGTACTCGGGGTAGCGTCCGAGCGAAAGTTTCTCGGTGAAGCTCGTGGAACCAAGGAAGAGAAGCGTCAAGAGAAGCGGGCCCGCAATGGTCCACTGGAGAAGTGATCCTGCGGCGACGGTCCCGAAGAGGAACAGAACCCACCACTGCGCCTGTTCGTAGAAGTAGTTCGGGTGGCGCGAATAGCGAAAGAGTCCGCTCTGCACGAAACGAACGGCGGGTTCGCGCCCCGCTTTCAGTTCGGCGCTCTTCCATTGTTGGAAATTCCATTGCTGCTGGTCCGCGACAGTCTCTGCCACGACAAAGACGAGAAACGCTGCGGTCAGAAGCACGTCGAGCGGGTGTACGGGCGTCGATCGGTGGTCGTAGGCGGTCAGCGCTGGCAGCGTAATTAGGACGAGGAGGAAGTTCTGGTACAGCACGATGAAGAAGAAATTGAAGAGTTGGAATTGCCACTTGGGCATCGACGCACGAAGTGCTGGCCACCGGTAATCCTCGACACCGCTGTATCCACCCTTGCGAGCGAAGTTAAACGTCAGTCTCACACCCCAAATGGTGACTAAGGCGGCCATGAGGTCGAGTCGGGCGCTGGCGAGGTGCGCGTATCCCGCGAAAATCCACACGTAGACCACCGGGACAATCGACCAACCTCGGTCCACCCACGACGTGTCGCCCGTGAGGAGCGACGCGATCCACGCAAAGGCGCAAAAGACGCCCGCGACCACTACGACGAGAAGGAAGGGAGTCATCCGGACAACTTTACTCCGCGCATCGATGTTCAATTTCGCTGCGATTCCTAAGTTTTATCGCTTTAATCAACGACATCACGTCGCCTGAGAATGTACATACATAGAGTGCAGGGTCCGAAGTCATCTCCGGTAAAGTCGTACGAAATCTGTTGGTTTTCTTGAATCGTGCGTGTCGCGGAGTTGAAACGACAGAATCCGATTTGTTGAGTGTTCACGTCGTACGTCAGGAGCCTTAGTGCGCAGGGCCGATCGTCAGTGCCGAGTGGTTGTCGCTGCACCATGACGAGACCAACGAAGGAATTCGACGCCTCGGTTCCCGAAAGGGCCGCACTCGTCGCCGAGGAACTCGCGACAGTGCTTGAAAAATTCGGAAGCGAAGCGGGTCAGTACAACGTGCTCGGACCAGATCCCTGGCAGGTCCTGTGGAACGACGACCGTAGCGGATTCGTCGGTTTTCTCGAGGGTCGCAAATGCTTGCTCGTGTGGCGTTCACCCGTGGGCCGACCCGACGAACAGGGAAAGCTGATGGTGCGATTACTCATCTACGGCCTCAAAGTAAAAAAAGCGGTCTTCGCACTTGTGGTCAATGACGCCACTCGCGCCGTGGCCGAAGACCACGGGATGGTCTCTATTTGGATGGGCAACGAGAGCTACTTGGATCTCAAGCACTGGTCACTGGAAGGTACTCGGCGACACAAGGTTCGCTGGGCGATGAACCAAGGTGCGCGAAACGGTCTCAGCTGGCGCGAAGCATTTCCCACCTCTGATAGCTCGGACCGCGAAGGTATCGCCCGCGTCGAAGTTCGTTGGAAAGCCGAGCGCTCAGAAAGGCGCACGGATTCCTTTCTAAGGACGGCCTACGACGAGCTGGAAAGTTATCGGCGCTACTTTGTGTGCGAAAAATCAGGAGAGATCATTGCCTTCGTGGCGTGCACGCCCGTCAGCAAAAAGGGTTGGTATCTTCAAGACATTGTTCGCCTGCCCAGTGCGCCACGTGGCGCGCTCGAAGGGGCCATGTCACACGCCCTCGCCGCGTTTCAAAAAGAAGGCTACGACTTCGCCTCGAACGGCGCCCTTCCATTCTGGGAACCGGGCGAGATTTGGAGCGACCCGCATCAATTTGGTTTCATCGGCAACGTGGTCGTTCGCTTTTTCAACCATCAGTACCGATTTCGAGCGATCAATCAGTTTCGATCAAAGTTCGCCCCTGATCGGGTTGAACCGGCCTTCGTTTTGCGCTCGCAACTCTTCATCACGCCGGGCGTCGCCCGGTCGCTGGTCAAGTTGTTGAAAAAACATCCGGGCACGAATGACGAAGGTCATTATTTCAATTCGAAGTGATGCGAGACGCAACGTCCTACAGAGCGACCGCGCAGGATAGTTTCGCTACACGCCGATCTCTTTGACGACGACCGCTATGAGTTGTTCGACGTCGTCGCGGGTAGCGAGCGGATTCATGAACGTGAACTTCAACGCGGCGCGTCCTCTAATGGTCGTACGACCCAAGACCATCTCGCCGCGCGCCAAGAGACGTTGTTGAATCGCGCGAAGCTCGTCGTCACTCGCTCCTTTAACTCTAAAGACGCACATCACCGACGCCGGTGGTGCGACGAGTTCGAGCGCGGGATGCGCGTCAATCGCTGCACCAGCGAATGTGGTGAGGTCAACGAGATACTCGAGCATCGACGCCATGGACCTTCGCCCGAGCGTCGCCAGCGTCGCCACCACCTTGGCGGCATCGAACCGGCGCGAGGTGTCGAGCGAGCGTCCGACCAAATTCACCATTCCTTCCAGTTCATCGCCGCGGTCGAGGTAGCGCGACGTCACGCGAAGGAGGTCAAACAATCCCCCGTCACGAAGTACGAGTGCACTCGCGTTAAAGGGCTGCCACCAGAGTTTGTGAAAGTCAATGGTCACCGAGTCCGCGAGCTCGATCCCGCTGAGGCGCGGTCGAAGTTGATCTGAGAGCAAAAAGGCGCCCGCGACGGCGGCGTCAACGTGGAACCAGGCGCCATATCGCGCGGCGCGTTCGCCAATATCTTTGAGCGGATCGACAACTCCCAAATCGGTGGTCCCCGCGGTGCCCACGAGAGCGATTGGCGTAAGGCCCTCGTGCGAGATTTTTTCCAGTGTCTCGTCGAGTGCGTCGATACTCATCGTGCCGCGTGGCTCGCTGGCAACGGCGAGTACCGCGTCGCGTCCGAGGCCAAGTTGGGCTGCGGCGCGTTGCACCGAGAAGTGCGCCTGATCGGAGCAGAGAATGCGCCACCCCGAGGCCTGCGCTGGGAGGCCCGTCTTGAGGACATCGACGTCGATTTTCTTCGCAGCTGACGAGCGAGCCAGTGTCAAACCCAGGAGATTCGAGGCGGTGCCACCCGAGGTCATGACGCCCGAGCCATCGTCGAGAAAGCCGACGAGTAGCGCAAGCCACTGCATCAGATGAAGCTCGACCTCAGTGGCCGACGGCGCCTGGTCCCACGAATCCATTGACTGATTCGACGCTGCAACGGCGAGTTCGGTCACGACGCCGGGAACAAGCGTCGGCGGGTGCAAGTGAGCAACGGTCGCCGTGTCGCTGGGGACCACGGCGTGGGACCACACGGTTTGTCCGAGCTCGCGCAAGACGGTCGCAAGTTCCTGACCAGTCTCTGGACAGATCTCCATCGACCAGACCAGCTCGTGCAACTCGGTGGGTGTCAGATTTGAACGAGGTCCCGAGGGACGCTTCAGACTTTCGATGGCAAGTGCGGCCGCACTCGCGAGAGTGCTGAGACCCTGGTCGTCAATCGTGACGACGTAGTCTCGCCAATCGTGGCTCAACGCGAGGTAGCGTACGCGACCGCGTCGTTGAGTCGGTCGAGACCTTCGTTCAATTCGTCCTCGTCGATAACGAGTGGCGTGAGTAGTTTCACCGTCGTGTCGCCGGCGCCACACGTTTCGACGATCAAGTGTCGGCGAAAA
>PKZI01000080.1 GCA_003133005.1 Acidimicrobiaceae bacterium
CGCGCAGACGATTGCTAGCACGCTTCCGGCGAAACTCTGACGCGAACTCGCCTCGTCGTAAGTTTTAGGCATCAACGCACCGCGCACACGACATCGCGAGTAGAGAACTACATTGCTGATTGAATTAGTCGCATTAGGAAGTTAACGCCGCCGTCGCCAAATTCACAAGACCTTCTAAGTCGCATCTGGGCAGATTCCAAGACGACACTCGTAGGTTGAAGTAACTGACGTTGCCTCCGCTGAAAACCAGCATTGTTGCGCTTCGTTGAATGGTGGCGACAAATGACACTACGACCGACGGAACTCCAACTACCCGACAGGAACGCCAAGCCTCGGACTACCGGCGTAACGATGATCATCGACACGGGAATGGGCACGAATTACTTCACTGACGTCATTGGAAGCAATGCGCAGTACGTCGACTTTGTAAAGTTTGGGTGGGGCACTTCGGTCGTTTCCAACAACTTGAACGAGAAAATTGCATTCTTGCGTAACCACGATGTGTCGTTTTACTTCGGTGGAACTCTCTTTGAGAAGTACATCCTCCAAGATCGTTTCGATCAATTTCGATCGATGTGCCGAGAATTCGGGTGCAGCCATGTCGAGGTGTCTAACGGCACCATCGATCTCGCAGATGACGAGAAATCCAAGTACGTCACCGAGTTGAGCAACGACTTCATCGTCATCTCAGAAGTGGGATCAAAGAATCAGATGAAGTCCGAAAACATGGCGCCGAACAAGTGGATCGACTACATAAACGATGACATCACTGCGGGCGCCTCACTCGTAACCCTCGAGACGCGTGAAAGTGGACACGGTGGCATGTGCCGACCGAACGGGGAACTCAGGTACGGCCTCGTGGAAGAAATATTGACGAGTGGAATCGACACGGATTCACTTTTGTTCGAAGCTCCATCGATGGAGCTTCAGAGTTTCTTTGTTCGCCGTGTGGGACCGAACGTCAATCTCGCTAATATCGCCGCGACCGATGTCGTGGGTCTTGAGACGATCCGACTTGGCCTTCGAAGCGAGACGCTGCAAGATTTCGAACCCGTCGGTACGCCTAGTTTTGCGTCGCGTGCATGAGGGAGATTCGCGACGTATTTCACTTAGCGGTCCCTTCGTACGACCTTGACGCAACGGTCGACTTCTACGTGAGTGGACTGGGTTGCAAGTTGGCCCGACGCTACGACGATCGCGTTACCTTTGACTTCTTCGGTGACCAACTCGTGTGTCATCTCTCGCCGGCACCGGAGAAAGAAGTACCCATCGACGAAATCCCAATGTACCCGCGACACTTTGGCGTCACGTTTCGTGAAAGCCAAGATTTTGACGCCCTCTATCAACTCTGCGTGCAGCGCAAGTTACCGTTTTACTCCGACGTTTCGACGCGATTCGACGGATTGGTCGAAGTTCACCGAACGTTCGTCGTGTGCGATCCCTCATCGAATCTTCTTGAGTTCAAGCACTATACGGACCCACGGATGATGTATTAGGCGCCTCGTTCGTGCTGGAACACAACGATGAGGTCTTAGTAAACGCGCTGCGATCGGTGATTGCCGACCGATCGAAGTCGAGTGCGGAGAATCCCTTTCTGCTGTCGGCGAATGGTGATCGAATCCTGACCTACGAGGAGCTCGAGGAGTCGAATTCGGTAACGATTGACGCGCTTCAGGACTGGGGCATTAGGCCGGGCGATCGGATTGGGCTCGTGATCGCCGACCCAATATTGTCGTCGCAGACCCTACTCGCCATGATCTCAATGGGCTTGTGGGTCGCTCCGCTTGATCCCACCATTGCTTACTCAAGCGCGTCACAAGTCGATGAGCGGGGGCTTTCACTCGGGCTACGCGCAATTCTCGGCGATCGCGTTCTTCCCTTCAATACCGACATTTCGTGGCGGTCGATTTACGCTCGCGAGTCATGGACTACCGAGGAGTTCAGCGGGCGAGCGGTCTCCGCGGTCGGAGGGGGCATCATCCTCTCTTCGTCCGGGACTACTGGCACACCCAAGGTGATGGAACTCCCAACGCGACAACTTCTCGAGGCAGCGCAAAACATCGCGCGTCATAATGAGCTGATGACGAGCGACCGAGGCTTCAATCCTTTGCCACTGTGGCACGTCAACGCAATTGTGGTGGGACTCTTGGCGACATTGGTGAGCGGCGCTTCGTTGGTTCTCGATTCTCGATTCCATCGCACGGATTTCTGGGCGACCTTGGCGCGCAGTCACGCCACGTGGATCAACGCAGTCCCCGCAATCATCGCGCGCCTGTCCGTCTTAGACGAAGATGAGATCGTGCCGAAAGGTCTTCGTTTCATTCGATCAGCGTCGGCTCCCCTCGCAAGTGCACAGCTCGAACGTTTCGAAGCCGTGACGGGTGTTGCGGTCATTGAGTCATATGGCATGACTGAGGCGGCGAGTCAAATCTGCGCGAATCCGCTGCGAGGGCCACGAAAAGTCGGGTCGGTCGGCATTCCGGTCGGCGTCGAAGTACGGGTGGTGGGCCTCGATCGTGTGAACTCGAGTGTTGAGTTCGAGGAAAATGTGGTTGGTCAGATCGAAATTAGAGGTTCCTCGGTGATTGATCACTACGATTCTCCAGGTTACGAAGACCGGTTCGACGACGAAAGATGGCTTCGAACCGGTGATGTTGGGTATATCGACAGCGACGGCTACGTCTTTCTAGTGGGGCGAATCGACGATGTCATAAATCGGGGCGGTGAAAAGATTATGCCTCGTGAACTAGAAGAAGTGGCGATGGCGGTGGATGGCGTCCTTAGTGCGGTCGTCGTGGCTCGCAAACACGACGTCTACGGGGAGGTGCCTGAACTCTTCGTCCAACTTCGCGACGTCACACCAGCGACGCCCACTGAGTTTGTGGCAATCCTCACCAAGGATCTCAATGATGTCTTGGTCAGCTCCTTTTCGCGTACGCGACGACCGGTTGTCATCAAGGTCGTTGAATCGATGCCTGCGCACGCAACCGGCAAGGTCCAAAAGGGAAAGCTCACTTCTGACCAAGTGATTGTGCTCTATCAACAACTCGTTTCATGAGAACCAATGGCGCAGGTGGTTCAATTTTTGACTGCGTGAATCCGCCTGAAGAGCATGAGACCCAATGAGTACAGGAACGCAGCCGAAGCCGGGAACGCGCAAACGACTTGCGCACATTGACGCAATGCGACCGGTCAAACAGGCGGCGGTCATTTCGACCCACACCTTGGTGTTTTTTGCTCCGCTTGCAACGAGTTCGGCGGTCGTAGGTCTCATCATGCTCACGCGATTTTCGCGCGACGCGTTCCTTTTTGTGTCAGCCTGCATGCTCACGTACAGCTACAAAGACACCGAGACGTTTCGACTCGGTCATTATTTCAAGCGACGATTCATGTCCGTGGGAGTTCCCTATATCGCGTGGACCATCATTTACTTCTTCTATACGTCGTTAATCCCTGTGAAGCATTTTCCGTTTTACTCAGTCACCCACTCCAAAATTTTTAGCCTGGCTGGCTGGCACTATTTTGATCACCTTTTCCTCACTGGCTATTACCACCTCTATTACTTGATCGTCATCATGGAGTTCTATGTACTCTTCCCATTGTTCCTCACGTTTGTACGAAGGTTTTCCTCGTGGCATTGGGTCATCGTGCTGGTGGCGCTCGCTTGGCAGATTGCGTACGGTGCTTTATTGGATTCGAATCACTTCTTTATTCATCTCTCGGGAGTACAACAGACCCGGCTTATAACGTCGTATCCGATTTACCTAGTGGGCGGTGTCATCGTTGCCTTGCATTTGGACGAGATTCACGACTGGATCGTTTCGCACGCTCGCTTGATCGTGACCCTCACCATTTCTTTTGGTGTCGTGGCTGAGGTCCTTAGCTATCTCGACCGGTATGCGTGGCTGCCCTACTACCTACGAACCGGCACCTACGTCTACTCACCGACCATTGTGCCATTCAACATAGGCGCGATATTTTGCGTCTACTTGTTGGGGGTTCATTTGGTCTCGCCGAAACGAAGCGAACGGACGCGTGCTGCGGTGCGCTCTGGTTCGGACAATTCCTACGGCGTGTATCTTTCACAAATGTTGTGGATTCCCTTCCTGTTACGGGTTCGCAACCATTTTCACTTGCACCTCGCGTGGGGCGTCGCGGTACCTCTGGCACTCATTCTCGTATATTTCCTTGGGTACTTGTTCACGGCAATCGTTGCTCGAACGCCACTCGCGCTGGCCTTGACTGGTCGTAGTCGCGCCACCTGGGACTCGTTCTTGCCTCGACGGCATGAACCGTCAAATGAACGCCGAGGCGACACGGGTGATGGGCCGCTCGAAGTTGTGTACGAGTAGCGATCGACGCTTAACGCGACAAAACTGGAACCGCGAGCTCCCAGCGGCTGCAATTGGCGACAGCTTCCCACGGCAGGTCAGTTATCGGAACTTGGGCCACGTAGGCGAGTAGTGCGCGGATCGTTCCTCCGTGGGTGACGAGCAGCAGCCTTGCATCGCCATACTGCGTAGTTGTCTCGTCGACGAAGCGACCTGCGCGAAGGTAAAAATCATGCAGTGACTCGCCGCCCGGCGGGCGAGTATTTTCGTCGATCACTCGTGTTCCCGCGATACCGGTCAGTTCTGGCGTTAGCGCTTTTGAGGGTCCCGTCTCGGCGACGCCGAACGAACGTTCTCGCAAGAGAGGCGTCGTCTCGACCACTCCGCCGATTACGTCAACGATATGACGTGCCGTTTCACGCGTTCTTGTTAAGTCACTTGAGAATACGGCGACGTAATTCTCTTCGCGTAACTGAAGGCCAAGTTCCTGCGCCTGTTCTATCCCGCGTTCGGTGAGGCGTGAGGTGTCATTTTGACCCTGCACGATCCCTTCTAGGTTCCACGTACTTTCGCCGTGGCGCACAACTGTCCAGTGAGCGAACTGCGTCACTTGCGAATCCATTCGATAACAGTATCGGCGAGATTCTCGTTACAAACTCGGGTGGTCATTGTCGTCTGATTAAGAAAGTGGTGGAAGTACGTCTTCGATTGCTTCGGCGATGGCGAGGTAGCCCGCGTTGTTCGGATGAACGTTCGGTCCGTAGGGCGCGGGTGCGCACATCCACGTAAGTTCGCACGCGACCAGCGATCCCTGATTTATGCTGCCAGCCTTACGCAACTTCGCCGAATGTGCGCCGCCCACGGAGAATTCGGACGCCACATCAGCGACGGGGATATTAAAGGAGGAGTACAAGTCGTGCAGCGTCTTGTTGAGCTCTTCAACCATTGCGAGGCTGTCGCGCGCGACCCGGGAACCATCGCCGGGGTTACGGGCTTCGGCAACATACGGATCGTCGTGATTGAGACCCACGAAGTCCACATTGGGACCCGCCGCCGCGATCAGCGAGGAGATTATTGACGTCAATTGCGTATGGACGATGGACAACTTTTGGTTGACACAGGACGTGAAAGTACCAAGATCGTTGAGGCAAGTCCGCACGTCATTGAATCCCAAGTCAATAGTGACGATCCCGCGCTCGCTCTGATGTGACTGAAGAAACGCGAGCGCCTCGTTCAGTTGGCTGTCGGGAGGGGAGTAACAAGTGTCACCGCCAATCAACATGCTCTGCGTGGTCTCACCGGGACAGCCGATCGCGTGCAAATCCAAAGCAACCCCTAACGAAGCTTCCGCTATGACGACGTCATCCGTGTAGCCGTTGTCAGTGCGTTGACCGCGTGGATCGACCGCCGTTGGTTGTACGCCGACGGATTCCGACCCTCCTATCGCGAGATAGAACGTCGACGATGTCGTGGTGTCAGCGCTCGCGACGCCGGCGGTGGCGAAGCTGGC
>PKZI01000203.1 GCA_003133005.1 Acidimicrobiaceae bacterium
CACCGCGAAGGATAAATTCACCGACGACGCGTAGGCCTCCGTCATGTGTTGGCCGTCCAACGGCAGATACGAACCGTGGTAGGTGACGAGGTCGGTACTCGGAATGTAATAGAGCGTAAGAAACACGCCAGTCACCAGCAATACAACAAACGAATAGAGCGCGATTTCGCCGAGCATGAACGACCAGTGNNGGGAAGATCTTGTCCATGAAGGTGCGACCACCCTTGGCGACACCGAGTCGTTCGTCGAGTTCGTTGATGGCGTGGCCCACTTTGCCGTACGGGCCAAGTGCTTGTTGCTTCGCCCGCTTGGTGTCAATGACGTCGGTCATGAGCGCTCCCAGAACCCGGGACCTACCGGTACCTTGTAGCCACTTTGTGATCGGATGAGACCGCTCGCGTCAACGTAGAGCGGCAGTTGCGGCAATGGTCGCGGTGCGGGTCCGAATTGCGGGACCGCGCCGTTGGTCACGTTGAACATCGACTGGTGACACGGACACACCAGTAGTTGAAGTTCTTGTTCATAGAGCCCGACCGGACAGCCGAGGTGCGTGCAGAGCTTGGAGTAGGCGAGGTAGCCCGCCGGTCCCCACGTCTCACGACCCTTTTGGGTCGTGAAGTTCTCATCGGAAATTCGAATCAGCACCGTCTGGTCCACCGCCTGACCGCGGTCAGTGTTCTGCAGTCCTTCCGGATAGACCGTGACGATCGAGCCGATCGCGAGGTCCCCCACGTGGATTCGACGTCCGGTGATGTCCACGAGGTACGTGCCCTTCTTCCAGTCCGTGGTGTCGAGCGTGTTCTTGGGCAGCGGTCCGAGACTGCGAAGCAATGGGAACATCGCAACAATCGTGAAGATGCCCACGCCCCCGCCGAGGAGCCCCCCGAGTAACTTTCGACGCTTGACCACGCCGCCGCCGCGTTCGACGATCGCCGCGGCGAGCGCGTTTCGGTCTTCCTCGGACGTGGCGAGTTCGTGACGCTCTTCAACGAACGGACCGCGTGGCATGAGGTACTTGCCCCACGCAACGAGGCCCACGCCCAAGAAGAAGAGTCCGCCGCCCAGGGTCGCACCGAGCGTCCAGGGCTTGGCATTCACCCAGTAACACGCGCCAAAGGCCGCGACCAACACCAAACCCAACACGAAGGTGACCGCGATGACGCGCTCGACGAGTTGCGGGTTCTTCGACAGAGGCTGAAGGTGCGGATCGTTTGAGGAGATGCCCTGCAGCGAGACGGGCGTGCGCAGTTCTTCGTGGTCGCTCACGAGCGATCTCCCACCCAGTAGGCAATGAGCATCAGAATCCCGACACCCACCAATAGTCCAACGAATCCTTCGGCGACTGGACCGAGGCCACCGAGTCCGAAGCCACCGGGATTCTGCGGGTGCTGAATCTCGGTGGTGACGTACTTGACGATGTCGTCCACCTGCTGGTCGCTCAAGTTGCCGGTGAAGCGAGGCATGTTCGCGGGACCCGTGCGAACCGCTTCGACAACTTCGAACGCAGGAATATCACGCAGTGACGGCGCGTACGTGTCGTTCGCCAACGCGTCACCGTCGCCTTCGATCGTGTGACACGCCGCACAGTTCAAAGCGAACAATGCAGCGCCGTCCGAGACGTTCGCGTTGTTTAGGTGCGGCGTCGGAAGGTCCGGGTAACTCGGGTCGAGAGAATTCACCCACGCCGCGATCGCGACGGCCTGGGCTTTGTTGAGACGAGGGATGTGACGAATCGCTTGCACGGCACGTACGTTCGCGGCGGGCATGCGCCCAGAGTCGACCCAGAAGTCAATGGTCGCGGGCCCGAGTCCCACGAGGTCAGGGAACGAACCCGAAGTACCGTTCGCGGGCACGCCGTTCGCTTCGTTGCCGTGACACGACGCGCAGTTCTGTAAGAAAAGAGCCTGACCCAAGGTCACGAGCGCCGTCGATGGCGCGTTATACGTGATGTACTTGTTGCCGTAGCTGATGACGACGCCCGTCTTCGAATTCAGTTTCACTTGCGAAGAATTGGGCGTACCCGCGTTCTTTCGCGTCGTTTGGTAGGCCGTGTGAGGATTCGTCGACGCGCCGCTGCCACTGGCGAACACGAGCAGGGGTCCCGCACCAACCATCGCGGCAAAGGAAAATACCCCCACTCGTCGGAGGAACATCGAGGTCATCACCTGACTACTTCAGTAGGAAGAGGGCTGAATACAGCCCCACCCACACGACGTCAACAAAGTGCCAGTAGTAACTGACGCCCTGGAAGGTTGAAAGTTCACCCGGGTCCCCTTCACGACCCCTCATTCGAAAGAGCAGGAACGCCATCGCGACCAGACCGAGCGTGACGTGAAGTCCGTGCAGACCGGTCGTGATAAAGAAGACGGAGCCGTAGGAATTCGTGTACCAACGCGTGGTCAGGTGCGTCCACTCGTAGGCCTGATTGCCCACGAAAAGTGCACCCATAATCATGGTCGCAATCACCCAGTTGCGGGCCTCTTTGCGTCGCCGGTGTTCAATGAGCCATACCGCCCACTGCATGGTAAAGGACGACGCAACCAAAATAATGGTGAAGATTCCCGACTGCAGAACGTCGAGGTGCGTACCCTTAGGCGGCCACGAAGCCACGTGAGCACGAATTGTAAAAAGCGCGGCGAAAAGACCGGAAAAGAACATCAGCTCGCTGCCGAGCCAAATCATCACGCCAATCGCCAACATCGGCGGTCGATCGTGAACTATCTTCCCATCTTTCGCCAGGCCATCGAGGGGAATCGCCTGACTCACGGATACAGTTCTAGCGGATTTCTAAGACCCGGTGCGAACACCGCTGAGAACTTCTACAGAAGCGTCTCGGGAAGCGCAGCGCTGGTGACAATGGCCAATCGCCTCGTGGGACGGGTCATGGCGACATAAAGGGTTCGAAGGCCCCGGGGCGTCAGTGCACTTGGATTTTGCGATCCTCGGCTCGTAATCTGTCCCGGGTCGACCACTACGACGGCGTCGAATTCGAGGCCGTTCGCCCCTTCAGCGCTCAACACCACCAGGTCCGCGCTGAGACCCTTTGATTCCTGGTCGCGCGGGTCGACCGCCGCCACACCGTTCTCGCCCAAGAGCGTGATGATCTCGGGAACGCGCCTCGCGGTGACGATGACCGCGACGCGGCCCGGAGTGACCGCGGCAACCTCACGTTGGACCGCGCGAACCAATGTTGCGTCAAATTCGTCGGGCGTCACCGTCTCAACAATTGGCATGAATCCGGCCCGACGAACGGGACGCGGCGGTTCGAGACCAGGCGTTGCCCGCAGCAAGGTCGGCGCAGCAAAGTTCAATACCTCTTCAGGAGTCCGGTAACTCACCGTGAGGTCGACCCTCGTGGGGGCGCGACGCGGATCAAGTACTTCAAGAACCGAATTCCACGAGGCCGAGCTGGACGCCGTGGTCGCCTGGCCCATGTCACCCACAATCGTCATCGAGCCAGTGAGGTCGCGACGCTTGAGGACTCGCAATTCCATTGGCGAGAGGTCTTGCGCCTCGTCAACCACGATGTGGCCGTACGTGACAAATTCCGCTTCATCGAGTTCGGTCGACTGCTGGGGAGCGTTGCGCTGGGCTTCACGAAGCGCTGCCGCACGAACGTCGCCCGCGTAGGCGTCCAGATCGATACCGTCGAGAATCCCGCTCTCGGTCGTCTTTAACGGTGGTCGCGGGCGCTTGCGAGGCCCAAGCAGCACGCGCGCTTCATCGATGAGTGCAGTGTCGGCCTTGGTCCACTCAATTTCCTCGAGGGACTCCGAACGCTTTCGTACCAGTAATTCGAGTTCCGCGTCGCTGAAGAGTCCCTTACCCGCCGCGCGCAACAGTGCGGGAGCACCAAAGAGATCGTGGAGAAGTTCTTGCCCACTGAGACGTGGCCAGATTCGTTGCAGCGACTCCTTGAACTCGGTGGTGGTGCGAATGAGATCGGCCAACTCGCCCACCGCGTTCACTTCCTCGTTTCCCTCGCGAATGAAGCGTTCGTGGTATTCCTGGGCGAGACGATTCGCGAGTTCGCGGCCAACCGCCGAACGTCGCTGATTGTGGTTGCCTGGTCGACGACGAGCGCGCTCGACGACCTCTTCGGTGTAGCGGACCTTGAGCACCATGATCGCGCGCCCGACGGGAATCTGCACGTCGGCGCGCAGCGGACGTTGACGGGTTCGTAGGGCTCGCGCCAGTAGCGTCGACATCCGAATGTCGCCCTTTAGCTGGTCGACCTCTTCATCTTCTTCGCCCCTAATATCCACGTTGGTGACGAGACCAGAGATGGTCGACAACGTGACGCCTGATTCGCCGAGCGAAGGCAACACGTTCTCGATGTAGTTTAGAAATAGAGGGTTTGGGCCCACGACTAGGACGCCCTGACGCTCGAGCGACGCACGGTACGTGAAAAGAAGGTACGCAGCGCGGTGCAGCGCGACGGCAGTCTTGCCCGTGCCTGGACCCCCTTGGACCAAGAGCACGCCCGCGAGGGGGCTTCGAATGATCTGGTCTTGCTCTCCCTGGATTGTCGCGACAATGTCGCCCATTCGACCTGTTCGAGCACGTCCGAGGGCCGCGAGCAGGGCGCCTGGACCACCCAACGCCAGTCCTCCATCAACGAGCCCCTCTTCGGTCGCGTTGCGCACCTCATCGTCGGGCAGCGCGAGTTCACCGTCGGCGGTCGCGAAGTACTCGTCCTCGACACTGGTTACTTCATGACCTCGAATGGCGACGTGGCGACGGCGCGATAGACCGAGCGACTCGACGCCCGTTGCCCGATAGAACGCCTCGGCGACGGGTGCACGCCAGTCGACGACGAGTGCGTTCAACTGATCGTCGGAGACCGCGAGGCGGCCCACGTGGTAGATGTCAGCGGCGCCCAGCTCGTCCGGTACGTAGTCAATGCGCCCAAAAAAGAGGGGCTGATCGCCAATCGCGAGTTGGTCGAGACGCTGCAGGGCAGTGCCCATGACGACGTCACGCTCGACCAGGTCGCCGGCGCCACGCATGTTCGCCACCGCGGCGCTGTCACGAAGCGATCGAGCTTCGTCGCGCATGTGATCGAGCGCCGTTAGGGCTCTATCGAGAAAAGCTTGTTCCTCGGCGACTTCGCGTTCGCGTGCCATAACCAGCTCCTCCCTTCCCTAATTGGGGTTTGACAAGTCTAGAGGAAGCGGCCGCGTCTTCCGCCAGTCGGCTTTTGGCCCCACTCTCGTAGAGTGAAGGACAGGAAAAGGAGAAAAGTGACCGACCCAGTTTTTCTAAGGGCGTGCCGTGGTGAGGACGTGGACCACGTGCCGGTCTGGTTCATGCGCCAGGCGGGTCGCTCGTTGCCCGAATATCGCGCACTCAGGGGTGAAGGTTCGATTCTTGACGCGATTGGCGATCCGGCGGTTGCCGCCGAAGTCACGATGCAACCGGTTCGTCGCTACGGCGTGGACGCCGCCATCCTCTTTTCCGACATAGTGGTGCCGTATCACGCGATTGGCTTTGGCGTCGACGTGGTGCCGGGACGCGGACCGGTCATCGCTCAACCTTTCAAGAGCGACGCCGATCTTGAACGCCTGCGCGATCTCACTGAGCTGGACGTCGCGCACGTCACGCAAACGGTGGATCTCGTCGTCAAGGAACTCGAGGGTACCAATACGCCACTCATTGGGTTTGCCGGTGCGCCGTTTACGGTGGCGAGTTATCTCGTAGAGGGCGCTCCCACCCGTGATTTTGGAATCATCAAGAGTCTGATGCACGCCGATCCCGTCCTCTTCGATCATCTCTTGGATCGCTTGGTCGCTATTACAGTTTCATTTTTGCGTTTTCAAGTTGCCCGTGGCGCCCGCGCGCTTCAACTCTTTGATTCCTGGGCGGGCTCACTGACGCGCGACGAGTACGAGCGATTCGCGCTTCGCGCGACACAAAGAGTCTTGGACGGTATTCGAGACCTCAACGTCCCGACAATCCTCTTCGGGGTCGGCACGGGTGAGATCCTCGACCTCATGGCGCGCGCGGGCTCGACGGTGATGGGCATTGATTGGCACGTAGACCTCAACGTGGGCCGTCAACGCGTGGGTGACCGGCCCGTGCAAGGCAACCTCGATCCCGCGCGCTGTTTAAGCGGCGAGAAGCTCGGCGTCGAGGCCGCTCGCGAAGTCCTCGCGAAGGCGGGTACCCAGAGCGGACATATCTTTAATCTTGGACACGGAGTATTACCCCAGACCGACCCCGCCGTCCTTGAGGCGATCGTTCGAGTCGTGCACGAAGAAGGAAGAGCAGGAGTCGTATGAAAACCGGAGTTCTTGTGATGGCCTACGGCACCCCCTCAACGCCCCAGGACATTGAGCCCTATTACACGCGCATTCGCCACGGCAATCCCCCGACACCTGAGTTGTTGGCGGACCTCACGCGACGCTACAACGCCATTGGGGGTACCTCGCCTCTTGCCAAGCGCACCGATGACCAGGTTGCGGGTATCGCCGCCGCACTTGAGCGACTCTCTCCGGGACGATACGACGTGCGTTTTGGATCGAAATACGAGCCACCGCTCCTTGAGCAGGCCGCAACGAGTTTTCGCGAGGATCACTTCAACTTGGTGATTGGCCTCGTGCTCGCTCCTCACTCGTCGTCAATGTCCACCGACCAGTACATGAGTCGCGCGCGAGAAGCACTCGGACCCGACATTGAGTTCGTCGAGATCGGTGCGTGGTACGACGCACCGGGATTTCTCGAACTCATCGCCGAGCGCGTCAACAGCGCGCTGCTCACGATTCCCGCGGAGCAACGCGACACCACTGAGGTGCTGTTCTCCGCCCATTCTCTTCCCCAGCGAATACTTCAACAAGGTGACCGCTACCCCGAACAACTCGCCGACAGCGCGGAAAAAGCCGCCAAGCTCGCGGGCGTCACGAGTTACGACATCGCGTGGCAATCGGCGGGGCGCACGGCGGATCCTTGGATCGGCCCAGATATTCTGCTCGTCTTGCGCGAGAAGAAGGCACAGGGCTTCACCGACGTGGTCTCGTGTCCGATTGGGTTTGTCTCTGACCACCTCGAAGTGCTCTTTGATATTGACGTCGAAGCACAAGGTGTCGCGCACGAAATAGGGTTGAATCTCGTGCGTACCGAATCGCTCAACGCGGATAAGGACTTCGTTCGTATACTCGCTGAATTCGTCCACGATGTGGCTTCGTGAGTGGCACGTGCCTCAGTTGTAATCGTCGGGGCGGGCATCAGCGGACTTAGCGCGGCGTGGGAACTCTCGAGTACGTCACCGGGTCCCGACGAAATAGTTCCACGGATTGAAATCATCGAGGCGGCAGACCACGTCGGCGGCGCACTCGTCACGACACAATTTGCGGGTCGCACCATTGATCTCGGCGCAGACGGATTTCTCTCGCGACGACCAGAAGTGGTGCAACTCGCGCGCGAGTTGGGTGTCGAGCATGAACTCGAGGCCATCGACGCCAGTGGCGCCTGGATCTTTCTGCGAGGTGCGCTCAACGAACTTCCAGCTGGGCTCGTGCTCGGCGTGCCAACGAGCGCGCGGGCCTTCGATGGCGTTAAGGGCTTATCCGCGTCCGCTCGTCGCCACCTTCGCCGCGACGCCTGGTTCCCCAAGCGTCTGCACGTTGGTGATGATGCGAGCATCGGTGAAATAGTGCGAACGAAATTCGGACGCGAGGTGAGCTACCAGTTCATTGAGCCAATGATTGGCGGTATCCAGGCTGGACGAATCGACGAGTTGTCCGCCCGCTCAGTATTTCCCGCACTTCTCGAAGCAGCCAAGAACGGTGGCTCCTTGATGAAGGCCCTACGGTCGACGAGTCCGATCAATCCGGAACCTGCGCATGAGCACGAGACGACGACACCGATGTTCTCCACGTTGCGAGACGGAGTCGGGTCACTTCCCACGACGTTGGCGCGCGAGCTCAAGGCGCGTGGCGTGGTGATACGTACCGGCGTCAGTGTGAGCGCGTTACGCCGCACGCCGTCGGGCAACTACCCGTGGGAAATCGATACCTCGGACACGACGACGCCCGCCGACGTCGTCATCATGGCGACACCGGCGAATGTCACCGGTCGGCTCCTTGGTGCCCACGACGACGCGCTTCGCGCGCTGGAAGACGTGCCCCTCGCGAGTGCCGCCATGGTGACCTTCAGTATGGCCCAGGACCAGATCACCCTGCCTCCGCGAGGCACGGGCGTTCTCGTACCGCTGGGCACGACGTGGTCCGGCGATGGCTCGATGATGGTCACGGCCATTACCTTCCTCGATCGAAAGTGGCCGCACTTAAGCGAACCCGGCCGCGTCCTTCTTCGTGCTCACGTCGGACGAAGCGACGACGAGCGCGCCACGGCGCTCAGCGACAGCGACCTCATCGAGCGAGTGACGAAAGAACTAGGCGTACTCCTGGGCAACTTCGGTCTCACCAGGGCCTCGTTGGTGCAGCGCTGGCCGTCATCGCTACCGCAGTATCGCGTGGGCCACGAACTCCTTGTCGAGAGAGCGCGGCGTGCCGCGAGTTCCCTTCACGTTGCGCTCGCGGGTATGGCCTACGACGGCATCGGTATTCCCGCAAGTGTTGGATCGGGACGCCGCGCCGCTCGCGAGACCGCAGCAATGTTGGATCACACGACGCGCTAGCCAATCTGTAAAGTTGCGTCGGGCTTTCGAAAAATAAGCTGGACGTCCGAGATGTGGCGTTCGAGGAAGGCGCCCTCGCAATAGCCCAAGTACATACTCCAGAGTCTCTTAAACCGGTCGTCGAACCCCAGTTCTCGTATCTGTTCGAAGCGTTCTTCGACATTGCGCGCCCAGAGTCGCAGTGTCGTCGCGTAGTGCAGTCCGATGTCCTCGAGGTTGACTATCCGCAGATCGGTCACGCTCGACACCGAGGACATGATCGACGCAATACTCGGCAAGCAACCACCGGGAAAGATCAGGTCGCGTATAAAGTCGTCGTGCAGTTTCGCTCGCTCGAAACTCTGATCGGAAATGGTTATCGCTTGGAGGGCCATTCGTCCCTGACTCGTCAGAAGCGAAGAGCACTTCTTGAAGAACTCGTTGTAATGACGCCAACTGACCGCTTCAATCATTTCAATTGAGACCAGCGCATCGAACGTCCCTTCAAGGTCGCGATAATGCTCACCAATGACGGTTATCAAGTGGTCGAGCCCCGCGTCCTTCACGCGTTGCTCTGCCGCGTGACGCTGGTTTTCCGAGATGGTCGTCGTGGTGACCCGCGCGCCGTAGCGCGAGGCGGCATGGAGCGCGAACCCGGCCCAACCCGTGCCGATTTCAAGGACGTGGTCGTTCTCGCTCAAAGCGAGTTTTCGACAGATCCGGTCGAACTTCTCAACCTGCGCGTCATACAACGAGGTCGCGTTGTCCTTGAAGATCGCGCACGAATACGCGAGCGTCTCGTCGAGCATCAGCTCAAAGAACTCGTTCGAGAGGTCGTAATGCGCGTGAATGTTCTTTCGGTCCTTTTGACTCTCCTGATCGCGACCAATTAAACGCGCGAGGAAGACCCGTAATCTGGTGGGACCGGGTCCTAGCAAGGCCAATCGACGCCTCGTAAAGGCGTCTTGGCGAAGGCGCACTGGCTGTGACACACGAAAGAGGAAACGAACGACAGATCCCATGTCGTCGGTGTCCCAGAGTCCGTTGACGTAACTACGGCCCATACCTCGAGTTCCACCGAACACGATCGCCGCATAGGCGTCCCTATCGTGAATCGTAAGTTGGGCGTTCAACTCGCCGCTGCCCAGAGTGGCCTCTTCATCGTGCGTTCCCCAAACTTCGCGCAGTTGCAGCGTTCCTGCACCGCGCATCTTCTTTGCACCCACGAGACGAAAGAAGATCCAACGCGCGAGGCGCGAGAATCTCTGTCGACGTGGGGGAAGAAAATCGCCCGGGGCGATCGTTTCTTCAGGTCCGAGGGACATTCACCTCTCCGTTCACTGGTTTTGGATGGGGCACGTACTTTATTCTTTTGGCGAACAAGCGTGCGGCCTGGACGTAGATCCGAAGGGAGACACGCAGGGCCATGTCGGGGTAACGGCGTGCGGCGTTCGTCACTTCTCGACTCGTGAGACCAAAGCGGTCGAAGTTCATCGTTGCGCTGAATCGCTTTGCGCCGAGTCCGTCACTCGCGGAGGCATCGAGATCGAAGAGTTTCATGGAAAGACGAAATCGTTCATTGGGCTTGAAGTAAGTGAGCCGGTACCGACCCGCCATCTCTAAGAAGGGCGAAACGTGGTGCGCCTTTTCAAATTCCACCGCACCGGGAGGACCGAGCACGTAGAGATGGCGTTCGAGCCAGGGTGTATTGGTCACTTCGGCGATCGTGTTCACGATAGCCGCGCCGTCATAGAAGAAGTACAGCGAAATGGGATTGAAGTTCCAGCCGAGTGACCTCAGGTTCGCGAGGAACGCGATACGACCCGGCGCGACGTCGCCGGTGAATTCGTAATACATTGTCCGTGCCGCTTCGTCGAGCGTGCCCGAGTACTGAGGAAGAAAATCATCTCTACGTATGACGTAGCGTCCCGGCAGACGATTCAACCAACTTGTTGGTGCCGTCGTCGCGGTAACGTTCCCCTCGAGGACGATCCCCTTCACGCTGCGCGCAATCGTGTCGAGTTCATCGGTGTACAGGTCGAACATCATGACCTGATACGAAAACTTGTGTTCACGAGGCAAGAAGCGGTCATGTGTCACCCGTCCCCAGTAGATGGCGGAGTCACTCACCACGTGACACCAAGTGACTCGCACACTTCGAGGGCACTTTTCACGCCGTCTTCGTGGAAACCGTAACCGAAGTACGCACCGCAAAAGGATGTCCGATTACCCGTGAGAGTGTGGCGTCGTGCCTGAGCACGAACTGATGCCAGATCGAGGACCGGGTGTGAATAGCAAAAGCGGGCTAACACCTTACGGGGATCGATCTTGTCGTGACTGTTCAGCGACACGAAGAACCGTCGTGGAGCGTCGAGGGACTGCAGCGTCGAGATATCGTACGTGAGTGTCGCGAGTGCACTCGGACCTCCGTCGAACCGGTAATTCCAGGCAGCCCACGCGCGACTGGCGCGGGGCATCATTGCATCGTCCCAGTGCAACGTCACGTCATTCTCCTGGAAGGCTATGGACCCAAGTACGTAATTCTCTTGTTCGTTCGCGTCAACGAGTAATGCCAGCGCCTCATCGCTGTGGCACGCCACCACGACGTGATCGAAAGTTTCGACGCTCGCGGCGGTAGTGATCTCGACTGCATCGCTACTACGTCGGATAGCCACCACCGATGCGGACGTGTGAATCTTGCCGCGCTCAGCGATTGCTTGCTCGAGACGCAGAACGTACGTGCGCGACCCGCCCTCGATTGTGCGCCACGCTGGTTTGCCACGCACGCTCAGTAGTCCGTGGCGCGAGAAGAACTCGGCGAAGGTGCGTGCCGGTATCTCAGTGAACGTAAGCGGGTTAGCCGACCAAATAGCCGAACCCATGGGCACCAAGTACCAATCAAGAAATTCCTTGCTCCAACGATGCTCGTTTAACAAATCGGCAAGCGTGCGATCAGGATCGGGAGGCTCTGTGAGAACGGCACGCAAGGTTCGATTGAACGAAAGAATGTCTCTCACCATTCGTAAAAATTTGGCACTAAGAATATTACGCCGCTGCGCAAAAATGGAGTTGAGGGTGCTCCCCTTCCATTCGAAATCCCGTCGCACGTCGCGATAGCTGAAGCTCATAGTGCTTTGCTTGGATATAACGCCAAGGCGATCCAAAAGAGCAATGAAAGAGGGATAGGTTTGATCGTTGTATACGAGAAATCCGGTATCAACCGGGTAGTCGCCGTCGCCTCCTGGTACGTCGACCGTGTGCGCATGGCCCCCAAGTGATTCTTCGCGTTCGAACAACGTGACGTCGTGCTGCTCGCTCAAGAGGTACGCAGCAGTCAGGCCGCTCACGCCCGCACCCACAACCGCAATCTTCACTCTGGCCTCTCCATTACTGCTCGCTCCTAAGTATTCGAGCCTAAAGGGGGCACGGATGTGCCGAACTACAAGTAGTAGCCCGAATGTATGTAGATACAGGGCACGCCCTCGCTGACGTACATAGCGTGATTCTTCGGATCGTCGTCGAGGGCCAACTGCACGTCAAAGCCTCGATCGCGTAGGTCGCGCAATACATCGCGTTTGAACGAATCGACGCCCGAATAGTCACCGTGCTCGCGCATGACGAGAAGATCCCAACGAATGGCAAAGCGTTCCAGCCACGCCAATGTTTGGTCCTGAATGCGCCGGGGTCTCCCGGTGACGAGCACGATAAGCAGCGATGAATCGAGCAGCTCGAGTAAACGCTCAATCTCGTTGATAACGGGGTCCGCGCCCACCGCATTAAAGAAGCTTCGCCAGTCCCCCCAGTCAAGAAAGTGTTGGCGCCCCGCGGCATCAGCGAGAACACCGTCAATATCAAAAATGACCACTCGACTGGCGTCGCGTGGCTCGTCGCGCCAACGCCAATTACTTTGTTCGTTGTTCTCTAACACGGTTGATTTGCGCCTTTCGGAGCCTTCGGCGATGGTGTCTGCGAGACTAGACCTCGTGACGCAGATTGAACGACAAACGATACCAATCCCCTACGGACACCACGTCTATGTCGTAAGCGACCTCTCATTATCTCCCACCACGAATGTTACGAGTCGTCCGGTCGCAGAATTCATCGAGTTGCTCAGCGACATCGACGACGCCGCCGTTGTAGTGGTAGCGGGCAATCTCTTTTATCCCGACGAAACCGCCGACCTCGCAAAATTCATCGAGGCAACCTTCGTTGCGTCTCCAGAAATTCCTCGAGCGTTACGACAATTCTGTGAGAACGCGAACCACCAACTTATTGTGTTGCCCGGCAAGGACGACTACGAGCTTCGCGACCACGAACGAGCACAACAGAACCTCGAGGCACTCGGGGTGTCGATTGCCAAGGACATCATGTTCCAAGTTGCGAGTGCCGCAGGGGTGCGCGACGTCTTCGTGTGTGCGGGACGCGCCGACGTCGACCTCGAATTGGCCGACGCGAGTGAACGATCCGATGCGGATCGCCTCGAAGATCCATCCGCATTCACGAGGTTCGTCACGTCAAGGGTCCTCTACCGGCGCCTCGGTCCTTGGGTGTGGCTCCCGGTACTCGCACTCGTCGGATTCGATTTCTTCAATACCATCGCAAAAATTGTTGGACACTTTACGCACCATCGCTACCGCGTGCACGCCCCGCACACGCCCACATTTTGGGGCAATCTTGTCGTGAACGTCATCGTCATCGTGCTTCTCGAGGCACTCGTCGTAAGTTTGGCGGGTCTCATCGTGCGGCGACGATTCGACCGTGACTCGAGGAGCGAACGAACGGCATCGCTCAGCGAGCCTCTCGCGATCACCTACGCCTACGACGTCGACGCGCTCGAAATTGCACGTCGGGTAGTCGAGCGAGGAGGTGCAGGCGCAGTGATAGGTGGCGCCCCGCGTCCCGCCCTCGCGTTCCTCGACCACGGGGTTTGCGCAGCGCCAGGACCATCGCGCACCGTGATAATTGAGCGGCGAAGTTGGTTTGGATTTCCGCCCGTCTTTAGTTCCGTGGATCGACTCGGGATTGTCGAGATCGAGGCCGCGAGCACGTTGCAGGTGCGACTGGTCGCGGGAGAGACCCCACGACGCCGCGGCACCTGGTTCGAACGTCTCGTTGCCGGCCAACCCCTACAACCACCCCCGCCATCACGCACCGGTACCGTTGGTTCGTGGCCGAATAGCAACCCCTTTCCCGTCAACGTCGAGCGACTTCGCGCACAACGTCGTCAGCGTTCGGTGCGGCGTTGGGCAAGTGGCCTGCTGTTCTTGGATGGATTAGTGAACGTGGCCGTCACCGCGTCACCGCCTCTACGTCATCGACTCCATCTTGTGCTCAGCGTGCTGCCCTTGGGCGTCGCCCAATCAGCGGCGGCATTGACCGCGGCGGCGGGAATTGGAATGATCATGACCGCGCGCGGTATCCGTCGGGGACAACGACGCTCCTGGTTCTTCGCCGTGGGAGCGCTTGCATTCACGATGGTCGCTCACCTGGCTCGCGGCGGCTCGATCGTATCCTCAGTGGTCGCAGCGGCGATTCTGGTCTTTCTCGTCCTTCAGCNNTTAGGAATTGAGGCTTCTTCAGGACGCCAACACCTTCCCAGTTTCGGGGTCGTCTTCATTGGATGTGCCGAGAGATTGATCGGAATCTTTTCCATAAAACTCCCCGATGGCGTGGACGACTTCGTCAATCCCACACTCGTCACGATTGGCGTCTGTCTGTTGGTGACGCTTTTCTATCTTCTCACGCGACCCGTCGTCGACCGACGGCTCTCCCAAAAGGGGACCACCACCGAGCGCCGGTTCGCCGAATTGCGCGCACGCGAAATCGTCCGTCGTCACGGACGCGGGACACTCGACTACTTTGCGTTGCGCGACGACAAGCAGTTCTTCTTCTTTCGTGACTCGCTCGTTGCCTACGCGGTATACGGAGGTGTCGCGTTGATCTCTCCTGATCCCATTGGCCCCGAGGCCGAGCGCACAGAAGCGTTTAGTGCCTTTCGTGCGTACGGTGAGTCACGCGGTTGGACAATCGGCATCATGGCAGCTTCAGAAGAGTGGACCACGATCTACCGCGCGGCGGGAATGCATCACATCTACCTCGGCGACGAAGCGATTGTGGACTGTCAAAACTTCTCACTCGAGGGCGGCAAGATGAAGGGCCTGCGCCAGGCGTGCACGCGATTGGCGCGCCACGGTTACACGGTCCAGTTCATCGATCCGGCACTCATCGAGCCCGGTGAGGTCGGCGCCATCGTGGAACTCATTGGCATGTTGCGCCGCGGAGAAGGTGAGCGCGGATTCTCGATGATGCTCGGTCGACTCTTTGACCCCAAGGACAAGGGGTTACTGCTTACCATCGTGCACGGTCCAGACGGACAACCCGCCGCACTTTGCCAGTTCGTACCTTCACCAGCCATTGGCGGCTATTCGCTCGACCTCATGCGCCGCGACCCGGGCGATCACCCCAACGGACTGATTGATTACGTCCTGTGTTCAACCATCGGGCACCTCGCAAGGCAGGGATCTCGAGGTCTCAGCCTCAACTTCGCCGCGTTTCGGTCGGTGCTCGATGGCGAGCGCGGCGACGGCACGTTCACGCGCGTCGAGCGGTGGGCCCTCAAGCGTCTCTCGGGGGTCTTACCAATTGAATCCCTGTGGACCTTTAATTCGAAGTACCAACCCGAGTGGCTGGCGCGTTACCTCGTCTATCCGGCCGCCGAGAGCTTCGTGCCGGTCGTGACAGCGATTCTTCGTGCAGAGTCGATCACCGAGATACCCGTAATCGGTCGATTCCTCGCGAACGACCCATCGAACCGGCCCGGCACCGTGGTGCCAAAAGAAGTGCTCGACGCGGCAAAGCGAGAAGGTGGAGGAGTGGCGACCCGTCCCTAGAAGACTCTTCCCGCACGGGTCGCTGCAGGCGTCGTGATCACTTTGGCTAAGGTTGAGATTCGCTGTTTCGAAGTTCCGTTCCATTCCGTTTCTGGCGCAAGGACCACACAATGAAGACAAAGAACACGTCGCGCGTCGCGAGCATTCTCGCGCTGAGCGCCTTGCTCACGCTCAGTTCGAGTGCTCTCGCGGCTGGCGCGGATGCGCGTGTGACCGACACGAAAGACGGTTTCACATTTTTGCTGGCGCCAAAGTGGATCGAGGTTCCACTCAACGGATCCAATATTAAGGCGCTGCTCACCCAAGCGACGAAGAACGATCCATCACTTAAGAAGTCCATCGACAACCAAGTGAAGAACGCCGCAAAAGAAGGCATAAAAATTTTTGCCATTGGTCCAATCGCCAATAAGTTCGCCGCTAATCTCAACGTCGGCGTGGAGTCTTCGGCTGGGGCTCCAACGGGCGCCGCATTCTTCAGCGCCGTCAAAAGCCAAGAAAAATCCCAATTAGCCGCCGCTGATATTGGTGACGTTCACGTGCGCGACGTCGCGCTGCCTTTCGCGAACGCCGTCGAAGTCTCCTATGAGCTACCAAAGAGCGTGGCGGGTGTACCCGCGTCAGGGTTACAGGTGGTCTTCGAGCACACCACGCACGTCTACTTTCTCACCATCACGTCACTGACTGGCACTTCGAACGCGCAAACATTGAAGGACGTTGCGTCGAATTGGAAGTGGCTCTAACTAGTCGTCGCGCTCGGCGTCAGCCTGGCGAAAAACTATGGTTGACTGCTCGGGATTCTCAAAGTCCAAGTTCACGCGAAAAGGTTCGTCGTCGAGGTCATCGGAGTTTCCTTCGACCACGATGACCAGATCCTCGTCCTTCTGGCCGTACATTGCTTGCGCGAGTCCAAGCATCGCTTGGCCCAGCGCCTGACCCGCCGAAGACCTCGCGAGACGAACCGCCACTGGCGCCTCGTCACTCTCGTGTTCGAGCTCCGCGCTGTCGTCGGTTGCCTTTAGCCACGTGATCCATTGTTCGTCTGACCACGTCTCTGGATCCGAAGGCGGTTCCTCGTTCGGTTTGTTGGATTGCTCCATGAAATCCACGCTACCGCGCGCCAGACAATCACACACTTGTCACACGCGGATTACCGCAAAATTGGGATAGGCAACACGAACGTTCCTAACATCGACCAATGGACAGTCGTAGGAAGTTCGAACCAACGCCGCACGAACCCGATGACCAACTGTCAAAGATTCGCGCCGCGTACTTGCTCGGCGCGGGGATTGTGCACTCGGGCGAATACATGGCGATGCTTGTCACCACCTATCTCATCTTTCACAAGACTCACTCGGTTCTCGACACCGGACTCATTCTGTTGTGTTTCAACCTCCCCTCGGTCATTCTCGCCGGTTCCGCCACCACGATCTCGCGACGCTACGGCGCGGCGCGCGTCGACGCGTGGGTGAACGCGGCCGAAGGTCTTTGGGCGCTGCTGCCCGCGGCGCTCGCCGGAGCGAACCATTTGAATGTGCTGGCACTGTTCGCGTGGGTCCTCGGCTACGGCGTACTCGAGGGGCTGAACGCGCCCAACTCGTATCTCGTTCGCCAATTACTCGCCGCGCCCCGACGTCTACCCGAGTTAAATAGCGCCTATACGCGCAACGTGGCCATGGCGGCAGTGTTCGGACTCCTCATGGGCGGCTGGATCTTCGTGGCCGTGGGGCCTGGATGGGTGTTCCTCGTGTGTGCACTCACGGCGATACCCGAGGTACTCGTCTTCTTTGCGACCGCCCGTGTCACGGCGAGCGCGCATCACGTGCAGGCGTCCTCAGAATCCATTGGCGACGCGTTGACCCTCCTTCGGTCCGAACCTGGACTGTGGGCGGCGTGCCGCTTCGCAATGTTGTGTTTCTTCGTCGCGAGCTATACCGTCACGTTGCCCGCGATTGCGGCCAGCATTAACGCCAACGCAGAGATCCTTTCGATCCTGGAATCTGGATCGTTACTCGGCGGCATCCTGGTCGCACTCGCGGTACGACGAATTCACGGAAGAGTTCGATGGAGCCGGGTGCAACGTATCTGTTACTTCGGCGCAGGAATTGGTCTCGCCGTGATGGCGATTACCGAAGTGCTCGGCGGCACGCACTCGCACGCGGCGGACATCGCTGCTTTTCTCGTCACGATACCAATCGGCTTCGCAATCCTTATGAACGCGTCCATCGTCACCTCGGTCATCCAAATTGGCACGCCACGCGAGAAGCGCGCCTCAATGTACACCCTGCTCGCGCTCATTCCGCTCGTCGTAGGACCGATCAGCCAAGTCCTCGTTGGCCTGTTGGCCGACCATCTTTCGGTTTCGGCAGCGCTCGGGATCGTCGCGGGCGTCACCATCGTCACCAACCTCGTTGTCTCACATCGTCCGATGAGTCAACACTTCGACAACTTGGACGTGCTCGACGCACCGTTCCCGGTCAATGAGATGGGCTCACAACGCGGCGCGCGGCGCGCTCGATTGCACGAGCTGCACTGGCCGAATCCGGTGTGACGTAATCAACCAGTCTTAGGGGGCGCCTTTTTAGTCGTGTTCGAGTCGGCGCGCGATGGCCGACGCGAGGCGCAGCGCGGCGCCCTCGTTGAACTGCAAGAACAAGGACGGTTCAACCAGTTCGAGCTCCATGAGCGCCCACCCGCTCTCGGTGCGTACGAGGTCCACGCGCGCGTACAGCAAATCGTCCCATTCGAGGTCGCCTAGAACGCGCTCGCCAAAGACCAACGCGTCACTCTCAACGTGCGCGCTCGACAATTGCTCAAGGCGAAAGAGCGCGTCACGCTCACTGGGCGGCGTATTGAGCATCGCACCCTTGGTCACGGCGTGACTGAACACGCCATCGATGAATACCAACGCCAGCTCACCCTTCTCGTCGACCGACGATTCGTAGGGTTGGATCAACACATCACGCCACGCCTCGTGCAAGCGGCGAACGTGCGCACGCGCGTCATCGAGCAGCTCGGGTCCGTAGCGGGCGGCGTCGATGGAACCCGCGCCGACACACGGCTTCACGACAAAGTCGCCCGAAGGAAAGAACGGTGCCTCTCCCACATCACAGAAGAACGACGGCACGATCCGATGACCCGCCGCGCCGAGGTCCTCCAGGTAGTGCTTATCCGATGAATACTCGAGCACGTCGTAACGATTGAGGAGTCGAGGGACTGACTTCGCCCACGAAAGAAACTCATCACGGCGCGACGAGTAATCCCACGTCGAACGCACGACGGTGAGGTCGAACCGGTCCCAGTCAACGCTCTGGTCGTCCCACACGGCGAGCTCGGCGCTGAGACCCAACGAGTTAAGCGCGTCGATCAAAAAAGGAGAGTCCGGATCGACGTTGGCGCCAACGAAGCGTGAGGACGGGTTGGTGTCAACGCCCGCGCAGCTCGCGATACCAATCACGCTCACGGATTAAAGAGTAACGTCGCGTGCTGGCTCAATGTCGCCAGCGGGCCGGGCCAGATACCAAAGAGCAGCGTCATCGCGACACCCACACCAATCACGACGCCCGTCGCACGCGGCACCACCACTCTCGCGACGTCAAGGTGGTCTTCGGCGTAGAGCGACGTGGACCAGCGAAGGTAGAACACCGCGGCAATCGCTGCACTTAGTAATGCGATCAACGCAATAGGTGTACCACCGACATCAATCGCCGCGGCCAGCACCGAGTACTTCGCGTAAAAGCCTGTGGTGAGTGGTGCGCCGAGTTGGGAGAGCAAGAGTACGGCCAATGACGCACCGAGCCAAGGCTGACGACGCGCGAGACCACGGTACGCGTCAATCGAATGTTTCTCGTCGCCGTTGCCACCCACGAGCGTGACGATGGCGAACGTCGCCACGACCGTAGGGGCGTAGGTGATGAGGTAGAACAGCGTGCTGGACACGCCGCGCACGCTGCCCGCCCAGATACCAAGCAGGATGAAGCCCGCGTGGTTGATCGAAGAGTACGCGAGAATTCGCTTGGCGTCGCGTTGGACCAGACCCAACGATGCGCCGACCACGGCAGTGAGTACGACGAGCACCCACAAGATTGGCCGCCACGTCTCACTTTGAGTTCCAAGTGCGGAGATGACGACGCGCACGAACGCTGCGAAGGCGCCGACCTTCACGATCGACGCCATGAATCCCGTCACCGGCGTGGGCGCACCCTCGTAGACGTCGGGCGACCAGAGATGAAATGGTACGGCCGCTACTTTGAAGCCAAAGCCGACGATGAGCAGTGCTCCGCCGGCGTAGAGCAGACCGGGATGCAAGAGCACGTTCGATCCGAGAAAATACGAAATGGTCGTCAGGTTTGTACTGCCCGTCGCGCCATAGACGAGCGCCGCTCCATAGATGAAGATGGCCGACGCGAATCCTCCGAGCAAGAAATACTTGAGCGCCGCTTCGCCCGAGTTCGCGCGGTGTCGGTCAAAAGCCACCAGTACGTAAAGACCGAGCGAGAGTATCTCGAGCCCAAGGAAGACCACGACGAGGTCATTCGCTTGGGTCATGAGCACCGCGCCCGCCGAGGCCGCGAGCGCGAGTATCTGATATTCGGCCCCCACCACGCGCTCACGAATCGCCCAGTCGTGCGCCACCAACGTCGCCATAAGCATGCTGATCGCGACCGTCGCGGTCGCGACGACACTGAACCCGTCGAGCACGATCGCGTGCGCAATCGTCGTTGAGGCTCCCGACGAGTCGAGGTTGCGCCACTGAAAGTACGTGACCACGAGCACCGCGAGCGACGCCGCACAAGTGATCGACGTCGCGACGAATTGACTCACTTTGTTGCGCGTCAACGAGGTGAGAAAAATCAGCACGAGCGACGTGCCCACCAAGATCATCACCGGCAAGATCGCCAGATAGTGAATGCTCGGCAGCGTGATCGAAGCGGTGGCGAGCATCACTTGTTCAGCCCCGCGGGAGCGACGTGTTCAATCAACTGCTGCACCGAAGGTGAGATGCGATCGAGGACCGGTCGAGGAAAGACGCCGAGCGCGACGATGAGCACCACAATGGGTACGAGCACCCAGCGCTCCTTGGTCGTGGCGTCGGGTATCGTCGCGTTCGCCCCCACCGCGCGCCCCTGGAAGACGCGTTGGTAGGCCCAAAGGAGGTAGACCGCCGCCGCGAGAACGCCAGTCGCTCCCACGACCCCCCACCACGCGTGCACCGCGAACGTACCGATGAGAATGAGGTACTCACTCACGAATCCTGAGAGTCCGGGAAGTCCAATGGACCCCAGCATCACGATCGTAAAGACGCCCGCCAAAACGGGGGCGGGGCCCTGCAGTCCCTGTAGATCAGCGATCTGGTAACTGGCGCGTCGCTGTTCGAGGAAACCAATGATGAGAAAGAAGCCAATCGTGAGGATGCCGTGGTTGAACATCAGCAAGACCGCGCCGACCGTGGCTATCTTTGAACCCGAGACGACCCCGAGTGTGATGAAGCCCATTTGGGCGAGTGAACTATACGCGACGAATCGCTTGAGGTCTTTTGCGGTGCATGCGAGAATCGACCCCCACAAGATGCCGATGACCGCCAGGGTGAGCATCACCGGACGCACGTCGGCGAGCGCGAGCGGGAAGAGTCCTACCGCGAAACGCAGTAACCCGTACGATCCAAGTTTGGCGAGCAGCGCGGAGAGTTCAATGGACCCCGCCGTGGGCGCCTCGGCGTAGGTGAGCGGCGACCAGGTGTGCAGTGGCCAGATCGGCGCCTTCACGCCAAAGGCAATGGCGAAACCCGTAAACAACCAAATGGCCGTCGCGTGGGTCATCGCCGTTGAAGCGAGCACCCCGTAGGCGAACGTCAACGAACCCCCCACCTGGTGCTGATGGGCGAAACCGAGGTAGAGGATACCAATGAGCAAGAACGCCGAAGCACTAAACGTGTAGATGAAAAACTTGAGCGCCGCCTTGTTCGCTTCCTTGCCGCCCCAGCCGGTGATGATGAAGTAACACGGCACGAGGGTGAGCTCGAAGAAGACAAAGAACTCAAGCAAATCGTGCGCTACGAAACTTCCCATGGTCAGTGACGTCAGGATTAGTAGCCACGCGACGAACGACGGCTCTCGACGTTTGTCACGTCCGCCAAGCAGCGCGAGGAGCACGACGATCGCGGTGAGTTCGACCATGAACAACGAGATGCCGTCAAGGGCGACGTCATAGGCGAGTCCAAATGGAGCAGAGAGCACGTGTCGAGTGGCGAAGTCGAACGTCTGCGCACCCTTGACGTGACTGTTGTAGAGGAAGAATATGACTACTCCGAGGGCCATCTCGATCGACGCACTCACGACGGCGACGGCGTAGGAGAGCCCCGTCTTACCTCGAGCGAGGAGCGCAACGATCGAACCCAGTAACGGCACGACGAGTAGTGCGCTGAGCCACAAGGACGAATGCATGCTTAACCAGCCCTCGCCACGAGATAGACCACGATCACCGCGACCCCAAGAGCCATCGCGAGCGCGTAATGGCGAACGAAGCCCGACTGAATCTTTCGTACACCTTCGGCACTCCGTTTGATGCCGTGCGCGATACCCATGACCCCACCGTCGATGACGCGATCCTCAACGACCGTGTCGCTGAATTGGGCAACCTTTTCCAAGGGACGTCCAATGGTGGCGTCATAGAAGTCATCCCAGTACCACACGTGCTCTAAGAACGGCGGCGTGAGTTTTTCGTCTTCCGAACGACTGCGCCAGATGCTGAACGCCGCGGCGAGGCCTATGAGGGCAGCGGCGATGTCAACGATCGCCAATCCCCATTGGCTGAACGTGCTCTGTGCGCCGATGGGCGCCACGTACCCAAACGTGGAACTCAAAAACCCGGCCAGTGAATTGTGATGGATCCACGGCAGATCGAGCACGCCTCCGAGCACCGAGAGCACCGCCAAGACCACGAGGGGTAGCGTCATCAGCCACGGCGACTCGTGCGGATCGTGGCCGTGAGTGACCTCGCGGAAGCGTTCAGTGCCGCGAAACGTCAGCACGAAAAGCCGACTCATGTAATAGGCGGTAAGAATCGCGGTGACGACGCCCAGAACCCACAGCGCCTTGTCGTGCGCGAAGACGTTCGTCAAGACGTCGCCCTTGGACCAGAACCCCGCAAAGGGCGGGATACCCGAGATGGTGAGCCACCCGATGAGGAACGTGGGGAACGTGAGGGGCAGAAACCTCTGCAGTGCGCCCATTTTTCGCAAGTCCTGTTCACCGTTGAGCGAGTGGATGACCGAACCCGATCCAAGGAACAACAAGGCCTTGAAGAATGCGTGGCTGACCATGAGGAAGATGGCGGCCGCGTACGCACCGACGCCAACCGCCAGCACCATGTAACCAATTTGGGACACCGTCGAGAACGCGAGGACCTTCTTTATGTCCTTCTGGGACGTGGCAATGGTGGCAGCGACAAANNTCCGGCAACCAGTTAAAGAGCGGGATCTGCGCGCTTTTTCCGGCAGCGGCGAGCAGAAGCGCGAGCACCACCAGCGTCGCTACCGTCGGCGAAAGACTGCCGGCCTTTTGAAAGACCCCCAGGTACGTGAGAGTCCCCGTTCGAGAGAACAGCAAGAACATGGCGAGCAGCAGGCCGACGTCGCCCACGCGGTTGTAGATGAAGGCTTTCTTTCCGGCCGAGGACGCGCTATCGCGGTCAAAGTAGTAACTGACCAACCAGTATGAACATACGCCGACGCCTTCCCATCCCACGAAGGTGAACACCAGATTGTTCGCGAGCACCAACGTCAACATGGAAAAGACGAAAAGGTTCAAATACAAGAAGAATTTCTTGTAATCCTTCTCACCGTGCATATAGGAGATCGAATAGAGATGGATCAGCGTGGAGATACCCGTCACGAAGAGACACATCGTGATCGACAACGGATCCACCAACAGCGCCGCGGGCACGTGAAGCGTTCCCACGTCGATCCAATTAAAGAGGTGCACCGTCACCTGACGGTCGCTGCGGTTGAGCAGTAGCACGAACGTGATAACCGACGCGACAAAACTGAGGCCCACTACCCCGGTGGCGACGTAGCCAATCTGGGACTCGTTCATGTTTTTGCCGTTGAGCAAGACGAAGACGTAACCCAGCAGCGGAAGAAGCACGATGAGTGTCGTGAAGTGTGCCATTTCAGCCCTTCAGTTCCGACAGCTCATCGACGGACGTGGACGCCCTTCTGCGAAAGACCGCCACGACGATGCCCAGTCCGACCGTGACTTCCGCCGCCGCCACGACCATGACGAAAAACACGGTTGCCTGTCCACCGATGTCACCCAACGTACGAGCGAACGTGACGAAGGTGAGATTGACGGCATTGAGCATCAACTCCACGCACATGAACATGATCAGTGCGCTTCGACGCGTGAGAAAACCGAAACCCCCGATCCCGAAGAGAATCGCGGCGAGCACGAGGTACCAGGCGGCGGGAACGTTCACGCGTCCACCTCGTCGTTCACGTCTTCGTCGTACGCCGTGCGTTCGCGACGAGCGAGGAGCACCGCACCCACGACCGCGATGACTAACAATGCCGCAGTGGCTTCGAACGCGAACAGGTAGGTCGTAAAGACCGCCGTGCCGAGTTGGTGCACGTTCGCGGTGCCTGACTGAAGCGGCCTCCCGTTCGTCACAACCGACTTGACACCCGTGACCCAGTGCGACTCGGCCATCAGCGCAATGAGGCCTCCGACCGTAATGGCGATGCCCAGAGCGGCGAGTGGGCGCTGGCCGATCAATGGTTCGACGTTCACGTGTTGTCGACTATCCACGCCAAGGAACATGATGACGAACAAGAAGAGCACCACGATCGCGCCGGCGTAGACGATTATTTGCACGGCGGCGAGGAAATCGGCTTGCTGGGCGACGAACGCCACCGCGACGCCGAACAGCGTCATGATGAGGCTGAGCGCACTGTGCACGGGATTCGTAAAGGCAATCACCCCGACGGCGCCCACCACCACGAGCACGGCCGCGGCGGCGAAGACGAGGATGCTCGGCCAGGCGTAGGTCAGCGCAATCATGATTTCTCACGCGGACGTCGCACCGGAATTTTCTCACGCGCGTTGCGAATCAGTCCCTGCAGGCCACGACGATCCAGCGGCACGTCAATGGGTTGAAGGTGGCGATAGAACACGTTGCGAATTTGCTTGGAGCCCGTGGCCTCGTCGTCGCGCTGCTCGGACTGGCCCGCCTCGGGCGCACGAACTCCCTCGCCCAGGTCCGCCGTCCACTGCACGACGCCCTCGAAGGACGCGTCGCCCGAGGGCGACGTAGCGCGCATCCAGCCCCCCGACATCGCCGCCTCGCCTTCGCGCCAGTCTTCCCACGGCAGACGCTGCGGAAAACCTAAATCATCCACCAGCAATTCCGCCTTGGTATAGATGGCGTCCGCTCGATTCGTAAAGGAGAACTCGAACATCTTTGACTCGGTGATTGCCTGCGTTGGACACGCNNGTAGCCGTAGCGCTCGCCCGGACTCACGGGGTGATCGGATGGGTTGTCGAGTCCGCGCACGTAGATGCAGTTCACGGGGCACACACCCGCGCACAACTCACAGCCAATGCACTTCTCCATCCCGTCCTCGTAACGATTGAGAACGTGGCGACCGTGTTGACGAGGTTGTTTGGCTCGCTTGTGCTGGGGGTAACTCGTGGTGACCTTGGGTCGACCAATGTGCGCCATGGTCAACTTCAAACCACCGAAGAAATTAAAAGGATTCGCCACTACGCCTCCTCGTCACTGAGTTTGCGTATGACCCGACCGGGAATAGGACGCTCGCCGACGGTCGGCAGCACGCGCTCGGGTCCGGACTCGCGGGTCTTTCCGAGTTCGAACGCCCTGGTGAGCACCAACCAGGCAATGATGCCCACACTGATCATGAGAAGACCCCATCGCCACGAGATGAGAAAACCAGCCACGATCAACATCCATCCGAGACTCAACGGGATGAGTCGCTTCCAGCCCAAGTCCATGAGTTGGTCGTAGCGAAAGCGCGGAAGCGCCGCACGAAACCAGACGTAACAGAAACAAAACGCGGAGGTCTTGATCAGAAACCAAATAATCGGAAAGATCCACTTCAAATGCGCGACGGGAGGAACCCACCCCGCGGGTCCCCCGAAGAAGAGCGTGACCATGATCGCCGACATTGTGATTGTGTTCATGAACTCGGCCAAAAAGAAAATGGCAAAACGAAACGAGGAATACTCGGTGTGATAACCACCAACGAGCTCACTCTCTGACTCCACGACATCAAAAGGAGGTCGATTGAGTTCAGCAGTGATAGCGATGAGAAAGATCGCGAAAGGGACCAGCCCCAAGCGAATCAAATTCCAGTGCCAGATACCCCCACCCTGGGAGAGAACAATGCTGTGCGTGGTGAGCGAACCGGTGATCAAAATGACGGTCACGATGGTCATTCCCAGTGCCGCTTCGTAACTGATCATTTGGGCGCTCGCGCGCACCGAGGAGAGCAACGGATACTTCGAACCCGAGGACCAGCCAGCGAGCATCACCCCGTAGACCGAGATACCCGACATCGCGAGCATGAGGAGGATTCCCATGGGCGGATCGGCGATTTGTAGTTGCACGGCGTGGCCCGCAATGTGCATCGTCCCACCAATGGGCACGATGGCGAACGTGAGAAAGGCCGGAAGAACGACCAGATAAGGCGCCAATTTGAAAACGAAACGATCGGCTTCGGCGGGAACGAGATCTTCCTTGCCAATCAACTTAAGCCCGTCCGCCACGGTTTGCAGCAAACCAAAAGGACCCCAGCGTTGAGGCCCGATGCGACTTTGCATATCCGAGATGGCCTTGCGTTCGAACCAGATCATCAATATGACGGCGTTCATCAGCGCGCCAAAACCAACGACGATCTTGATGACCACG
>PKZI01000240.1 GCA_003133005.1 Acidimicrobiaceae bacterium
GAAAGAAGATGAGCAAGTCGCTCGGCAACGTCACGACCCCGATGCCGTTGCTCGAGAGCCACGGGGCCGACTCCCTGCGTTACTGGGCTGCGTCAGGTCGACCGGGCGTGGACACTGCGCTCGACGAGTCGCAGATGAAGATCGGACGACGCCTCTCGATCAAACTGCTCAACGTGTCAAAGTTCGTACTCGGTCGTCTCGACGGCGTCACGACCTTCAGCGCCGAGGACGTGGTTGACTCCCTCGACCGCGACGTGCTGGCGCTGCTTCGCGTCTTGATCGAAGACTGCACGACGGCGTTCGTCAGTTACGACTACGCACGCGCGCTCGAAAAGACCGAAACGTTCTTCTGGTCCTTCTGTGACGACTACGTCGAACTCGTCAAGATCCGCGCCTACGGAGGTGACAATGAAGTGGCCACGCGCTCAGCGCGCGCCACGCTCGCAATGGTGCTCTCGGTACTGCAGCGTCTCTTCGCACCGTTCCTCCCATTCGTGACCGAAGAAGTCTGGAACTGGTGGCACGACGACTCGGTCCACCTAGCGCTCTGGCCTCACGTTGATGAGCTCAAGGGAGTTGCGCGTCCGCTACAGCCCGGCTTGGTCGTCGAGAGCGTACGCAACGTGCTCGAAGCGATCCGCAGAGAAAAGAGCGAGGCGAAAGTCTCCCAACGCGCGGAGGTTCGAAACGTCGTCGCGCTCGGTCCTAAAGCATGGACGGACTCGATTCGTGAGAGTGAACGTGACCTGCGTGACGCGGGCGCGGTGCATTCCATCGAGTACGGCGAGAACGCCGACATCTCGATCTCAGTGACGTTGGTCGACGTTTAGCGAAACGACCTCGTCGCAGCGCTGCACGCGGACCGCGACGTCGTCGACGAAATAAAACGCGAACTGATCGAACGCTTTGGCGAGCGAACGAGCGAATTCACCCAGGACCCCAAAAACGGCGAAACCACGCTCGTCCGGCCAGGTACCCGTGGGGTCGCTCGCCACGCTCGGCCGATGCGTGACGCCGTGCGTCACCAACAACGCCTCGAGTTCGGCGTAACGCGAGGCGTTGTCCTCGTCACTTCGTTGCTGTGAATAGGGGTTGTCCGCGCTCACGACGTAGTAGGGACCGAGTTCGCGCGCGACTTGGGTCGCCTCAGCGCGGCGCGACGAGGAAAGAGCGACCGACAAACTCGTTGGCGGCACCTGGTAACTCGCGAGAATTTCCGGCGTCAGCGCGGGTACTGGTTGATTGACCGACTCGGCGAAGACCACGGCCGCGCGCACCGTGGCCGACGTACGCGGACTCGCCGATACGTCAAAGGCGTGTTGGGTGAAGGGCAGTTCAACGTAATAGATGCGCGAAAGGCTGACGCGGCGAAATTCTTCGACGAAATCGCGAGCGACGTGCACGTCGACAAGTGTGTCGTTGCCGCCATGGACCACGAGGAAGGGCGGCGAGTCCAGGCGGATGCGGTGATAGGGGGACATTGCACGAAAGGTCGCGGGATCGTCCTTAAAGTTCTTCTGCACGACGCGACGTTCGAGGAGAATCATCAGTCCCCGGCCAAGTCCGTGCCAGTGCGTCTCATCGCCCGTCATCTCAAGCACCCCGTAGAGCGAGATGGCTCCACGCACGCTCCAGTCGTCCACACCCGACACGTCGGCTGGTCGCCACGTCGGGTCCCCGGTGCTGAGCGCGAGCAGTGACGCGAGTTGGCCACCCGCGGAACCGCCCGCGATCACGACGCGACGCGGGTCGCCGCCGTAGGTGGAGGCGTATTTCTTGAGCCACGCGAAGGCGCGCGTGACGTCCTCGATCTGCGCGGGCCAGGGATTGTCAGGGGCGAGACGGTAGTTGCAAACGACGGCTACCCAACCTCGTCGCACGAATTCATGCAACATTGGACGTCCCTGTTCACGCTTGTCGCCAACAGTCCATGAACCGCCGTGCACGTAGAAGATGACCGGTGCATCCTGGGGTGTCGTCGACATACGCCACACGTCGAGACGGTGGCGCGCGAGTGGGCCGTAGTGAACATTGCGCACGATTTGCATATCGCGAGGGTGCAGCGAAAGTTGCAGAGCGGTTCGCCACCACGTGCCGAACTGGTCCTCGCGTGGTCGAGGGAGGTCGAGTGGTTCGCGCGGGCTTTGGTTGAGCGCGCGGCGCACGACGCGACGTGAACCAAGTTGAATGCCTATGAGTGCGAGGTTCGCCGCCGCAATGATTCCCGCGAGTACCCAGACGAGCACACCGAGCCAGTGCGTGCGCGGAAACCCCCACCACTCGAGCACTCCTAGGAGCGCCGCCTCGAAAACCATCGCTTGGACCGGTAGTTCACCCGCGGTCCAGCCAACGGGAAAGGCGAGAATCGCGAAAATACCTCGTCGACCGGGGCGCAACGCCGTCAGCGCAGAAAATATCATCCAGGCGAAGACGATCACCACGAAATAGGCCATCATCCATTGTTGTCGCCACGACACGCGAGGAGCAAACTACCTAGGCTCAAGGCATGTCAACGCTGCCAAGTTCGCTCGAACGCCTCCGCGGCACGGTGGGAATATGGACGAGCACGCACGAAGTACTCCCTCCCTCGCGCAGCGGCGAGATCTCCCACGAACTCGAAGAGCTCGGTTACGCCGCGATGTGGATCCCCGAGGCGTGGGGGCGCGAGGCGTTCACGAGCGCGGCACTGCTGCTCGGGTCAACCTCGTCATTCACCATCGCGACCGGCATTGCCAATATCTGGGCACGTGACGCCGTCACCGCGGCCANNGTCTCGGCGTGAGCCATGAACCTCTCGTGGAAGGACTACGAGGGCACGACTACGCCAAGCCACTCGACGCCATGCGCGACTACCTCGTCGCGCTTCGCGCCGCACCAATGTTCGCCCAAGAGGGTGACCACGAGTTCGCGACCGTGATCGCCGCACTGGGTCCAAAGATGCTCGAGCTCGGCGCGACCCTCTGTGATGGCGTTCATCCTTATTTAGTCACTCCCGAACACACCGCCCTCGCACGCGAAGCGGTCGGCGACAAGTTCGTGGGCGTCGAACAGGCCGTGGTCTTTGGTGAGTCTCGCTAAG
>PKZI01000224.1 GCA_003133005.1 Acidimicrobiaceae bacterium
CGTGGCAGGGATGCTTGGACCTGCGAGCCCACCGGCCTCTGCGTGGGACAGCCCCAGAGTCGACACATGGAATGTAGGGGGATACGCGGTGGCGGGTTGGTTGGAATTAAGAGGTGCTCATCGAAAACGAGTAGGGACAGTGCGGGGTCACCGTGTCGAGGTCGGTAGCCTGACTTCCACTTCTACCGGGGAGCAACTCGCGTGTCGTCCAAGTATGACGTAATCGTTGTCGGCGCTGGCCTCGCAGGGCTTCGCGCTGCGGGCGTGTTGGAGGCGCGCGGCCTTTCGGTGGTCATCCTCGAGAAGCGTGCGACGGTCGGTGGGAGAATGGCCTCGCACCGAGTCGATGGCTTCGTACTCGACGAAGGCTTCCAACTCATCAATCCCGCCTACCCNNGGCTTTCAACTCATCAATCCCGCCTACCCGGAACTCATCGCGACGGGAGTGCTCGACGACTTCGATTTGCGAAGCTTTGAGCCTTCGGTGAGATTTGTCCGTGGTGACTCCTCGATAACGCTGGCCGATCCGCGCCACTCGCCCACTGCAGCGCTCGCCTCCTTGTGGTCGCGGGACGTGTCACTGGCCGATGAGATGAGAGCGGTACGACTTTTCGCACATTGCGGTCTCGGATCGGCCCAGAATATTCTTGCCCAGCGTGATACGACCATCATCGCGGGACTGCAGCGCTACGGCTTTTCCTCGGCGATGATCGAGGGAGTCTGGCGGCCATTTTTGCGAGGGACGTTGCTGGAGGACGACCTCAACTCATCGTGGCTCTACGCCCAGCTACTTTTGCGCAGTTTCTTCAAAGGCCGACCCGGAACTCATCCGGAGGGAATCGCCGCCCTCCCACGCGCATTGGCCGCACAACTCCGAACAACTTCAGTTCATTTGGACGAAGAGGTGATATCCATCGCGGGCACGACGGTGCAGACCACCGAGGGAGAGTACCGAGGACGAGCAGTGATTCTCGCCACTGATCCAACGGATGCCATATGTCTGATTAAGGGTGATGACGTCCCGTGGCTCGGTCAAACGACGTGGTGGCTCTCGTTGCCAAAGGATTACGGACTATCGAGTCTGCAGATTGATGTCCTCGCTCAACCCTTCACTAGCGCACTCGAAATAACCGCTGTTGCGCCGGAGCGAGCACCGGCAAACTCGGTTCTTGTAGCGGTGCCAGCCAATGGCGTATTCGAATCAAGTGAATTCGATCGATTGGCCGTTGGATACGCGGCGCGGCTGTATGGCACCCGGGTGGCCGACATCTCCCTCATCGAAAAGTCCGTGGTCTCGAGGGCGCTACCAAAATTACGTTTCCCGCTCACTTTTCCCAACGTCCAGCGGCGCGGCGACCTCGTGTACGGCGGTGACTACCTGCAGACGCCTTCCATCCAGGGAGCACTCGTAAGCGGTCGGCGAGCTGCTTTTGAGGTTCTGACGATGCTTGGTTCATGACGCACGACGCAAGGCATGTTCTTGAGCCAGCGTGAAAGGTCGGAGTGAAACGCGGTTACTTCTAATTCGAGCGGGCTTAAATCCTAAATTTCCGGCAAACACATCATTCCCGCCGGTGAAAGCCCACGGGGGGGACTCGATGATGAATTTTGCTCCTCGAGCATTGACTTCCTCAACGTATCCGCTGAAGCAGAGCCAGCGCACCGTTCCCCTTAGCGACGTGTAAGCCCACACGTTTCGAACAATATTTCCGGCTTGGGTGCCGAGGCAGAACGCTACGGCGCGACTCGTGTCGTCAAAGACGCCCACGCAGATAACACCGTCCATGAATGCTCTGAGATTTCGATGAGCATTTTCGATCTCGAACTGCTTCCACCCGCTATCTGTGAAAACCTGGGAGGTCACCTCAACAATCTCCGAAGGTGAGACCGTTTTTACCCGAAACCCTGCGGCTCTCGCTCTCGCAGTTGACTTTCTCAGGTTCTGCCGCGCCTGTCCTCGCCAGAAGTGCTCAATTGGCGTCGGAAGCTCGATGTAGGACGAAATGAAGCCCTGGAGTCGCCACGGACGTTGCCGGTCGTACATCCACCGCGCCCTTGACTTCTCAGAAGGCGGCACCGTGACATTTACAATCGGAGATCGCAACACATAGTGAAGAGATCCCAATGCGACTACCGGGTGGAGGAGTGTAAAGGTGAGGCGTCTAAGGAACGGCGTCGATTTTCCAGTTCCATCGTGGAATATGTAGGACAGAAACCGATCAATGTCCTCGACACTTGGCGTCATCACCTTTAATTGACCTCTTTCGTGGCGATACGTATGTCGAGGGTGAATCCTGGAAGTCCACCATTTCTAATCAGGCAGACCCCGCAGAAATTTCACTTCATTGTAGGCAAGACGCGCTGACTGTATCGGTTTTCGAATCTCGGGTGACGTGCGTGTCTATTGAAGTTGACTCACGTACTCGCTGCATCTGAATCCTGAGCGAGACCAACCGCGGGACGTCCTCCTCGGACGCCGGAAGACGCCCCTTTCCCCGAGCATCGAGCATGAACCAAAGGCATCGCGGAAGTCAAGGGTAGGTCGAGGGTCACCGTCAGCTCCCCTCTGGCCCTATTCCCGAAGCGGCGGCCCAGCAAGAGGGGAAATGGTTGGCGAGAGAGTGTGAAGCAACTCATGGAGTCTGCGACGCGAAGCTCCGAAGATCCAGCGGACATTCAGTGAGCAAAGACGCTGGACGCTTCGACCTTTCGAATGCTGACAATAGGGAAATCTGTTCGTGGTTGGACAAGGCTCCTGCGGCCTTTCAATCGCGCACAGGGGAACTCCGAGATCCTCTCTCAAAGATTGAACTGAACTCAACTCAGTTTTTTCCTGCCTTTCCTCAAAAGCTTCTTGACACAAGACGTTCGCGAAGATGAAATCAGCCGATCGTCGAACGCGGAAGTGAAATTCTATGGCGACAGTCATCGGCGTTAGCCAGCTCGAGTGACTGGGTCCTACTTATTGGTCATGCACCGTGCTGGGATGCGTTCCCGCTGTGCTGGCTACGCAATATATCTTTCAATTGACGACCAAATAACGCCGATTAAGAACTGTAAATACGTGTTATCGGCGTGATAAGCGTCCACCGTGTAGGGCACGTAATTTCCTATAACGGCAGGGCACGTGCTCGTGCAGAACCAAGGCGTCTGATTCACGAACATGTCTCTTTCATCCGCGGCGGCGGTGGCAAAGGCGGCATTATCTGACACGGTGCCCGAGGAGGGAGTAAACGCACACGAAGAGACGTTCGAAGGGTTCC
>PKZI01000118.1 GCA_003133005.1 Acidimicrobiaceae bacterium
CTCGACGCGTGCTTCCCACGCGAGCCGCTCGTCTCGTTGTGCGCTCAATCCCTCGAGGAGCTTGGCCGTCAGATCGGGATCATCGACGAATGGCTGATCGGGCACACCGAGTATCGCCTTGGTGACGGAAATCTCCTTGGCGGAAAAAGGCGTACCGTGTGCCTCGCGTGTGTCCATCATCCCCGGCGACGGGAAGCCAATGTGCGAACGAATGATGATGAGCGATGGTCGCGACGTCTCAGCGATTGCTTCGCGNNCCGTCGATGGTGATGTGGTTGTCGTCGTAGAAAATAGTCAGTCGATCGAGTCCGAGCGATCCCGCGAGCGACGCCGCCTCGTGGCTCACGCCCTCCTCGAAGCAACCGTCCCCGGCAGTGACCCACACGCGGTGGTTGACGAGTTCTTGACCGTACTGGGCACGCAACATTCGCTCGGCGATTGCCATGCCAACGCCGTTGGCGATTCCTTGACCGAGCGGCCCCGTGGAAACTTCGACGGTCGGGGTAACGCCGACTTCGGGGTGTCCAGGAGTCTTGGAGTGCGCTTGGCGAAAGTTCCGGATGTCGTCCATCGTGAGGTCGTAGCCAAACACGTGCGCGAGACCGTACTGGAGCATCGAGGCGTGGCCGTTGCTCATGATGAATCGATCGCGGTCGCTCCATCGGTTGTCGGTGGGGTCGTGGCGCATCACGCGCGAGTAGAGCATGACGCCAAGTGGTGCCAACGCCATCGCGGTACCACTGTGGCCAGAGTTTGCGGCGGCGGGCGCGTCCATCGCGAGGGCGGAAATCTCACGGATGGCGCGGCCCTCGAGCTCCGTTGCTCCAGGAAATAACGCGTCAGCCACGACTATGACAGTAGTGACTTGAAAGGCCGCGAGCGGCACCAACATCACCGGTAATCTTCAAAAATGAGCGTCCAAGTGCCCCCCAATTGCGACCTCACCCTGGGGCTCACGTGTGTTGACAAATCAGTCGCGGGCGTGACCGTCTGGCGGATGGTGGTCGACGAGCGATTCCTTAATCCCGTCGGCATCATGCAAGGAGGGTTCCTCGCCGCCGCGCTCGACTCGGCCATGGGTGCCTCGGCGGTGTCCGCTCGTCGCGAGAGCAGGGTCTCGGCCGCGAACACCGACATGAAGGTCTCCTTCATTCGACCCGCCCGTTTAGGCGACGAGTTGACCTGCACCGCGACGGTGCTGAAGGCGGGTTCGGTCATCTCGTTCGTCGAAGCCACGATCGAAAACGGCGAGGGCCAACTCTTGGCGACGGCGAGCTCCTCCTACCTCATGCGCGAGCGGTCTGAGTAGGCTTACGGCGTGAAGATTCCCTCGTGGCGCATGCTCGTGCGCGGAGCAGGTATGAAGAGCGATCTGCTAGAAATCCGTACCCTCTTCCTCCGTTACCTCAAAGAGGAGACGCTCAAGCCGCTCCAGCAGCTCGGTCGTTTCGTTCTCTTCGGCGCGATTGGCAGCGTGTTTGTTGGCTTCGGCCTCTCCATGATGCTCTTGGGCGCCCTTCGCTTCCTCCAGGACGAATTTCGCGTCCTCGATGGGAGTCTTTCCTGGTTGCCCTATCTCATCGTGGTCGTGCTCGCCGCGATCGTGATGGCGCTGACGATCTGGCGCGTCGTATCCGGTGCGGCAAAACGTCGACTAAAGACCACTGAATGACCGACTCACCCACGCGAAGAGAACTCGAAAAAGCCGTACGCGCGCTCATTCCGAGCCAATTCCTGACCACCAAATCGGTCTCGAGTGACGCATCGCGCAAGGCTCTCGCAGGCGCCAGTGGTCTGCTGACGGCCTACGCGAGGGGGTTCCTGCGAGGTCGCAAGCGTCGGCGCGCGCGCGAGAACCGCGACCATCAATGAGCGCGCGCGCCGTGCAATGCCACCTCGGCCATTGCTCACGACGCGCGAGGGTAACGAGGTTGCCCGAGTCGTGCGTGGCCATCGCGACGGTCAGTAGATTCACGAGTCGCGCGTCAACGACTGCGCCATGAAATCAACGTACCTCCAACTCGGCGAACGCGTCATGCTGATTGACGCCAAGGATCGCCACTACTTGATCACGCTTCGTGCGGACGCGGCGTTTCACACGCACGCCGGCATCATCCAACACAACGATATCATCGGTGCGCCCGAAGGGTCTCTCATTCGAGGCAGCACCGAGCGAAGTTTCCTCGTGCTTCGTCCCACCTTGTCCGACGTCGTGCTCAAAATGCCGCGCGGCGCCCAGGTCATCTATCCCAAGGACCTCGGCACGATCCTCATGCAAGCGGACATTGGACCGGGCATGCGAGTACTCGAATCAGGTGTCGGTTCCGGTGCCCTCTCGATGACCATGTTGCGGGCGGGCGCCCTCATCACTGGCTATGAGATCCGCGAGGACTTCGCCGAACAAGCAAAAAAGAACGTCCACGACATGCTCGGTGACGATGTTTCCTATGACGTCAAAATCCGCGACGTCACCTTGGGCATCGACGAAGAAGACTTCGATCGAATCGTCCTTGACATGCCCGAACCGTGGGATGTCGTCAAACACGCCGAAGGTGCCCTTCGCCCGGGGGGCATTCTGCTCTGCTATTTGCCGACAATTAATCAAACTCAATTGCTTCGAGAGACGCTTCGTCAACACTCCTTCGGACTCGAAGAGACCGTGGAAATTCTTCGCCGAACCTGGCATATTGACGGCCGTTCCGTACGTCCCGATCACCGAATGGTGGCTCATACGGGCTTTCTAACGTCCGCTCGACGCCTCGTACGGCGCGTTGAACTACCCGACGCTACTTAGTCGTTTTCGATGAAGATGCATTCGCCGGGGCACTCCTCGGAAGCCTCAATAACGGCGTCGTGCATGTCATCGGGTACTACCGCCAGGCCCTCGGCACCGCCGGGTGAGCTCATGACCGAATCGCCTTGCTTGACGTAGGCGAGACCGTCGTCGAGCAGTGTGAAGACGGAAGGGCAAATTTCCTCGCAGAGCCCGTCACCAGTACACAAGTCCTGGTCGATCCAAACCTTCATTTTCCTGCCTCCATGGCCACTAGGTCTAGGCAGTTTAGCGGTATTAATTAACATTGAGGGTGCAGTTGGGGCTATGGGCTCACCTAGGGTAAACGTATGGACCGAAACGAGAGCTTCGACGAACTTCGCGAGGACGACGACCAGATTGTGGTCAACACGCCACGCGATTTCACCCTGAGCGACATCGAGCAAGCCAATCGACGTATTGAGATGCTCGAGGAGAAATTGCTCGAGGCGAGGGGGCAGTTGGCCCAAACGCGCTCGAGCAACGAGAAACTCACCATCACGATCCAACAGACGCGCGACCAGATCGCCTCGCTGCGCGAAGAAGTAGAAAAGCTCACCCAACCGCCGGCGGTCTACGGCACGTTCATTGACTTCAACGACGACGGATCCGTGGACATATTCGCTTCGGGCCGTAAGATGCGCGTCGCGCTGCACCCCGGTCTCGACCCCGGCCAGATCCAACGAGGCAATGAAGTCGTCTTGAACGAGTCGTTCAGCGTCATTGGTGTTCGCGACGCGGACGGACAAGGTGAGGTCGTCACCGTCAAAGAGGTCATTGACGAACGGCGGGTGCTCGTGTACGCACGAGCGGACGAAGAGCGTGTCGTCGAACTCGCCGACGCGCTGCGCGACATCAAATTACGCAGTGGCGACGCCCTTTTGCTCGATCTCCGCTCGAACCTGCTCGTGGAAAAACTCTTGCGTCAAGAAGCCGAAGAACTGGTGCTCGAAGAGGTTCCCGACATTAGCTACGCCGACGTCGGGGGCCTCGATGAACAGATCGAGTCGATCACCGACGCCGTGGAACTGCCGTACTTGCACCGTGCACTCTTCCAGGATTACGAGTTGCCCGCACCGAAGGGCATCTTGCTCTACGGACCACCAGGATGCGGTAAGACGCTCATCGCCAAGGCCGTCGCGAACTCCCTGTCACAAAAGGTCGCAGAACTGACGGGCAACCGAAACGTCCGTTCGTACTTCCTCAATATCAAGGGTCCCGAGTTGCTCAACAAATACGTGGGCGAGACCGAACGACAAATTCGACTGGTCTTTCAACGCGCGAGGGAAAAGGCCGAAGAAGGGGTACCCGTCATCATCTTCTTTGACGAGATGGACTCACTCTTTCGCACGCGCGGCACGGGTATCAGTTCGGACATGGAATCAACGATTGTTCCCCAACTACTCGCCGAAATCGATGGCGTTGAATCCTTACGTGACGTGATTGTTATTGGTGCCACCAACCGTGAAGACCTCATCGACCCAGCCATCCTTCGTCCCGGTCGACTCGACGT
>PKZI01000006.1 GCA_003133005.1 Acidimicrobiaceae bacterium
CCTACCGCCAGGTACGTCCAAAATGCCGTATGTATTTGATCAAATCCGCTGAGCCAGAAGTGTGCGAATCCCATGTCGCCGCGTCGTCCTTAATATTCTCAAACGTCGTTATGTTCTCAAACGTCGTTGGGGCCGGGGTAACACCCCGGCCCCAACGACGTTCAATCAATGGATAATACGATCAACCCTCGTTGACGAGGAATGTGATCGTTCCGTTCTCCACTTCCGAGATAGCCGAAGTGCCCGTGTCGTTCCTTAAGTCACCGTCACCCGCGAACGCGATAGTGCCGGTGATGCCCTTAAAGTTCACCTTGTGCAGGTTGGCAACAACTTGTGCACGCAAGCCCGACGACACCGTTGCCGGTGCAGAAGTCTTGGCCAACGCAGCAATGATCGCGTTCGTCGCGTCGTAAGCCTGTGCGGCGTACTCGGCCACGGAAGCCTTGATCTTCGTCAGCTTGAAGTACTCACTCGCGAGTGCACCCGAGAGGAAGTTCACCTTACCGGCGGCTCCCTCAGAGAGGTAGACACCGTTCGCAGCCGAAGAAGGCGACGTCGACGTGATGAGCGAAGGGCTGTTCGAGCCGTCACCGGACATAATCACGTGCGCGCTCGCTGTGTAGCCGGCACTCGACAATGCACTCAGCAACAGGCCGAAGTCTGGCGAGTAACCACCGTAGAACACGGCACCCGGGTCGGCCGTGGCAATGCCAGTGGCCGCTGGGGCGTACTCAGTCGTCGTTCCGCCACCACCAGTGTTGACATTGGGGATGTCCCCAGTCGTCACTGTCGCGCCCATCGCCGTGGCGTCAGCCGCGACGACCTTGGCGAGTCCGTCACCGTAGAACGATGAGTCGGAGAGCACCAAGAGGCTCTTTACGCCCTTGACCTTGACGAGGTAGTCAGCGTCAGCCTTACCCTGGACAGAGTCGTCCGCAATGGTGCGGAAGAAACTGCTGTCCGATCCCGAAGCGAGAGCGACGGCGGTGGCCGACGCACTTACCTCAGCGACGTGCGCCTTCTGATAGTACGGCGCAGCGGCCTCGGAGGCACCCGAGAAAGCAGGTCCAACGACCGCAACCAAGTTCTTGGTGCCAGTCGCCTTTTGGGCCGCCGCAGGTGACAACGATGACGAGCCCTGGTCGTCGAACTTTTCGGGCTTAAGAACGAACTTGTATTTTCCACTGGCGTTCGCCGCATTGATCGCGAGCTCGACACCGCCGTAGATGTAGTCACCGTAGTTCGCGTCAGCGCCCGAGAATGGACCCTCGACGCCAATAACGTACGTGGCCTTGGCCGAAGCGGCCGAACTCGTTGACGTAAAAGCGACCAACGGAATTCCTGCAGTTAGCAGCGCGCCAACCGAAGTCACCACGACCGCTCTATTTAAACGAAGCTTCATAGGCTACGTCCTCTCCCTTATTTGAATTCTTTCCATGCTCACCCCTCAATTTCGACCCGCGACCAGTTAAGTGATCGGAATGAAACGAGAAGGCAACATCAAAGCCCTTTTGACTTTGGCGCAAGACTAGCAGTAGCCCCCCGGGGCTAACCACAGACGGTTTTAATAAAACACGCCCGTAACATTCAAGAATCTCCATATAGGGCAACGTTGCTCAATCCTTGATCGACCAGGAAGCTCCTTGACTTACATCGTTAGGGAGGGCTGGATGGTCACCAAGCAATTCCGAGTGTTTCCCTCGACTTCACCATGAATCTCACCAACAGCCCATCCGAGAGGTTTCATTGGTCTCCTCAATGGCCCAGGACTTGAACTCGTTCTCGACCCAAACGAAATCATCCGACCACTGGATACCGTTCGATGAAGTCAGGTTTTCGAAACGTTGATCGTCGATATCGCAACACTCCCGAAATGAATCAGCAACCTCAGAGACCTAAAGCCCTCAGAAACCAAGTGATTTTCGAAATTCGTCACTGAGAAATTCGCGTCTACTGCGGCCGCAAAACTCCCACGTGCACTAACAGAAGTGAGCGACGACACTTTGGTTCGTTCGTTTCAACGACAAGGTAGTGCCGGGGGAATTCGGGTATGGACAGTGGACCTCGTAGACGGTCTTGCTCGCTGCGCTGATGTACCTCTACAAAAGTTTCAAGATTTGGGTTCCCGCATCTGTCGATTTGCCACTCGACATTCGACGTATGAACATGACAAGGTGTCATCACTGTAGCAAGGAGATTGACAGATGGCAGAATACGGTAGTGGGTCAGTTTGAATTCACTCGCAGTATGTGTGTCACATCCCTCTCCTAGTTTCAAGTCATGTCAGGGGAGCCGTTTCGACGTTGTCGCACCTATCGTTATCGTCTTCATCCGACGAAGCACCAGGAGATTGCCCTCACACACCAACTTCGCCTGCAGCGCGAGCTCTATAACGCCGCCCTCGAAGAACGTATCGGTGCCTGGAAGTGGGAGAAACGCGCGGTTACGTATTTCGACCAGTGTCTGACGTTGAGCACACTCAAAGACGTGCGCCCCGAGGTGGTGGCGTCGGGCGTGACACTCTGTCGGGGGACCCTGAAGCGTGTCGATCGCGCCTATGGTGCGTTCTTTCGTCGGGTGAAGTTAGGACAAACGCCCGGTTTCCCGAGGTTCAAGGGAGCGGCGTCCTTCGATTCCCTCGAGTGGGGTGACAAAGCTGGTTGGAAGATCACCCAGGATCATCGGCTCAAACTCCTGGGCATCGGCGAGCTCAAGATGAACTACCACCGGGCACTTGAGGGAGTACCAAAGGCCATCACCGTCAAACGAGAGGGGCGAAAGTGGTGGTTGAGCGTTCGCTGCGTGGACGTGCCCGCAAAGCCGCTACCTAAGACTGGCAAGGAGATCGGCATCGACCTCGGCGTGCTCAACCTCGTCGCGACCAGTGACGAGGAACTCCAACGCGCCCAACGTTTCGCGAAGCGCTCGGCCGGTCGACTGGCGGCTGCCCAACGAAGTCTCGCGACCAAGCAACGGGGCTCTACTCGTCGAACGCGCCAGAAGGAGGAGGTCGCCCGACTTCACCGAAAGGTGCGCAACCGGCGTGCCACCGCGCACCACCACCTCAGTCGACGACTCGTCAACGAGTACGACCTGCTCGTGTTCGAGGATCTTGCGATCACGAACATGCTGCGCGCACCCAAAGCGAGACCCGACCCGATGAGTCCCGGGTCATTTCTCCCTAACGGAAAGGCAGCAAAGTCAGGACTGAAT
>PKZI01000217.1 GCA_003133005.1 Acidimicrobiaceae bacterium
AGCGACCTGCGCGAGTCCGGCGCGCTCGAACAGGACGCCGACGTCGTGCTCTTTCTTTTTCGGCCCGAACAATACGGCGAAGTGCCGAACAAGCTGAAGTCCGACGCCGAGATCATCGTAGGAAAGAACCGAAATGGTCCTACGCGTACGGCGTATCTCACGTGGCGTGGCGAGTTCGCTCGTTTCGACAACGTCGACGACGCGCGCGACATCTAGCTGTTCGCGCAGCGGAGCAGAAGTCGCCGCGAAAGTTGCAATCGTCACTCTCCTTAGGTAACCTAATTAGGTAGCCTAACTATAGGCAGCGGTCTATGGAGGTGTACGACGTGATTGAAGCCGAGGGCGTCAGTGTGGCACCAATCCTGGAGCAACTCGACGCCAGCCTCACCTCGGCGGTCTCTCGACTGATTCGCCGCCTTCGCGCAGAGAAGTCGCACGAACGAATTAGCGACGCGCAACGAACGGCGTTGGCGCTGCTCGTCAAAGGGGGACCGTGCACGTTAAGTGAGCTCAGCGAGCTCGAGCGGGTCAAGCCGCCCTCAATGAATCAGACCGTCAACGCACTCGTTGAACTCGGTTACGTCGAACGGCGAGATGACCCGAGCGACGGAAGAAAGGTCATCCTCGCCGCGACTCCTTCGGGTCTGTCGATCATCGAAGAGACCAGTCGCCGACTTCACGCGTGGTTACAGGCCCAACTCGTCGAACTCTCGGTTGAGGAGCGTCAGGTATTGGACGCGGCCGTACCCATCATCTCGAAGATGGCAGACTCGTGAGCGTTTCTGCGCCCTCGCGCTTTTCGACGCCGCTCTCGCCGCGCTACAAGTGGCTGGTCCTTACTAACACGACCATTGGTGTCCTGCTCGCGACCATTGACTCGTCGATCATGTTAATTGCGATGCCGGACATCTTTCGAGGCATCAAACTCAATCCACTCGCGCCGGGCAACACTTTCTATTTGCTCTGGATGATCCTGGGCTTTCTGATCGTGAGCAGTGTGCTCGTCGTAAGTCTGGGCAGGCTCGGCGACATGTTCGGGCGCGTCAAGATGTACAACCTTGGTTTTGTCATCTACACACTGGCGTCGCTGGTCTTGACCGTCGATCCCCTCACGGGTCCGACGGGTGCGATCTGGCTGATCGTCGGGAGAATCTTCCAAGGCATCGGCGCCGCGTTTCTCATCGCGAACTCAGCCGCCATCCTGACTGACGCGTTCCCTTCGAATCAACGCGGACTGGCGCTTGGAATAAACAACATCGCCGGTATCAGCGGCTCGTTTATTGGTCTCATTCTCGGTGGAGTCCTCGGGGCCATTGACTGGCGGCTCGTGTTCCTCGTCTCAGTGCCGTTCGGCGTACTCGGCACGGTGTGGTCCTACCTAAACCTTCGAGAACTTGGCGAGCGCCATCGAGCAAAGATCGACTGGGCGGGCAACGCGACATTCGCAATTGGACTCATCTTGATCATGGTCGGAATCACGTACGGCATTGAACCCTCCGGTCACTCCACGACGGGATGGACGAGTGTGCCCGTGTTGTTAGAACTCGGCGTAGGTCTGGCGTCGGTGATCGCGTTCTTGTTCATCGAGGCGAACGTCGCCGATCCGATGTTCCGGCTTCCCCTCTTTAAGATTCGGGCCTTCTCGTCAGGAACGCTCGCGACGTTTCTCGCAGCGATTGGTCGAGGTGGTTTGATGTTCATGTTGATCATCTGGCTGCAAGGTATCTGGTTACCCGAGCACGGCTACAGCTTTGCGCGCACGCCATTGTGGGCGGGAATCTTGATGCTGCCACTCACGCTTGGTTTCCTGCTCGCCGGTCCGATTTCGGGCTACTTATCGGACCAGTTCGGCGCGCGATATCTCGCGACGGGCGGTATGGTCGCCGCAGCGATCAGCTTCGTGCTCTTGATGCTGTTACCGGTGAACTTCAACTATCTCGCCTTCGCGCTCATCCTGCTCTTGTTTGGCACCTCAATGGGCGCTTTCGCGTCACCGAATCGTGCCGCGATAATGAACAGTCTGCCCGCGCGAGATCGTGGGGCGGGTGGTGGAATGAACGCGACGTTTCAGAGTTCGGCCCAGGTGCTGTCGATCGGCATCTTCTTCACGCTGATGATCATTGGTCTCTCGTCAACGTTGTCCGTCACACTCACGCACGGATTGATCAGTCACGGCGTGCCGAGCGCGGTCGCACACAAGATTGGCGCGCTTCCTCCCGTGTCGGTGTTGTTTGCCGCATTCCTCGGTTACAACCCCATCAAGACACTGGTCGGTTCCAAGGTGCTCGCCCACGTGAGTCCGACCAATCGTGCGACACTCACGGGTCACAGCTTCTTTCCCCATTTGATCTCGGCGCCGTTTCACTCGGGCATCGCGACCGCGTTTATATTCTCTGCCGTGGCGTCGCTCGTGGCGGCCGCGGCCTCGTGGTCGAGGGGCGCGCACTCCGTGAGTGGCACGCACGATCTCGAACTGCGCGATCTACTCGAGAGCTCGGACGCGACACCGAACGTCAGCGATTAACGCGAAGGAACTATTTGGGTTGCATGCGGATGCCGGCGTCGATGCGAATTGACTCCGCGTTCATGTAGCTGTTCGAGAGGAGTTCGACGCACAGAGACGCGAACTCCTCGGAGTAGCCCAGTCGCTTCGGAAAGAGCACCCCTTGGCCGAGACGCGCTTTGAACTCGTCAGAGGCAGCTCCCGTGCCGTAGATCGGTGTGTCGATCAGCCCGGGCAAGATGCAGTTGGCCCGTACGCCAATGGGTGCGATGTCGCGTGCCAGTGGAAGGGTCAGACCAACGACGCCACCCTTGGAGGAGGAGTAGGCGACCTGACCGACCTGACCGTCCTCCGCGGCGACCGAGGCGGTGTTGACGATAGCTCCGCGCATGTTGTCGACGTCGGGTGTGTTATGGCTCATGGCCGTCGCGGCGAGACGACACACGTTAAAGGTACCCACGAGATTGATCTCAATGACCTTCTTATAGATATCGAGGTCGTGGGCGGAGGAGTACTCACCATCCTTGCCAATGGTGCGCGTCGCCCAACCAACGCCGGCACAGTTCACCGCGCTCCACAAGGGCGCCATTGCCTTGGCCGCTTCGATCGCAGCGATCACTTCTTCGGTGTTGGTGACGTCACAGTGCACGTAGGCACCACCGATCTCGGCGGCTACCTCGGCTCCTCGTTCGTCGTTGAGGTCGGCGACGACGACCTTGACGCCGCGCGTGCCAAGTAGTCTCGCCGTCGCCTCGCCCAGTCCTGAAGCGCCGCCCGTGACGACGGCTGAGGTGTTCGTGAGTTCCATTTGATTTCTCCTGTCGTGATGAAAGCGGCATTTCGGGACCGAGTAAGAGTCAATCAGAGATTAGGTCGACGCGAGGGTCGCGGGGACCACTCTGGAGTCGTCGCCGCGTTCCTCCAGCGGTGGCAACCGCAACGATTCGAGCGTGTTCATCTGAAGAGCCATTGCCTCGCGGTAGGCGTTGATCGTCGTGTCACGTTCGCGGATCACTTCTTCGTGGCGTTGAAGTTGGCGTTCAAGGTAGCCCGTGCGCTGGCGAGCGCGCTCGAGAAGAGAGAGAAGAATCGGCGTCACGAACCCCGCGCCCACCACAAATGCGAGCAGCGAGAAGATGGAGAGAACCGCGAACATCGTGAGCTCCTTTCGAAAGGACTCATCTATCGTGACGGCGCGAGCCAAGAACTCACCAAGGTGCGGCGAAGAACTCGCTAAGAACCGTCGCTCGACGAGACTCGAACGCAGTCCAGTACCTGCGTGAGCGCGCCAACCAGTGTCCTAGGGTTGTCCTGGTGACGTCGGTGTACGAGTTTTCCAAGGAACAACTTGCAGAATTGTTGGAGAACGAACCGCGCTACCGCGTGGACCAACTCTGGCACGGCATTTGGATCGAAGCTCGCGAGATTGACGAGGTGACGACGATCCCCGTGGCCCTTCGTCAGCGACTTAATGAGCAGTTCAGCCCCGCCCTCAGCGTTGTCGCCGACGTGCAAAGCGACCATGGCGCGACGCGCAAATGGGTTTTTTCATTGCACGATGGCGCCACCATCGAGACTGTCCTCATGACCTACGACGATCGAGTGACGGTCTGCGTGTCGTCCCAGGCGGGTTGCGCGATGGGCTGTACGTTCTGTGCAACGGGTCAGGCGGGTTTCACACGTCACTTGACGACCGGCGAAGTACTTGAGCAGGTGATGTTCGCAGCGCGCGCCGCCGAGCCGCGGCGACTTTCCAACGTCGTTTTCATGGGCATGGGAGAGCCTCTCGCGAA
>PKZI01000129.1 GCA_003133005.1 Acidimicrobiaceae bacterium
CCGCCGATGACGACGGCCCCCACCGAGAACCATTGCCACAAGTGAAAGACCGACTTCGAACCACTCGTCGCACCGGGGTAAGCCCCAAATGAAGGGAGGGTACAACCCGACAACGCGAGGGCGGCCACGGGGAGTGCAACGAAACGTCGAATGCGTCGCCATCGGCGCGCGCGTACCGTTGCACCCTGTGGGGGCAGGGCGGGTGTTTGCACGTCACGACCTTACACATTTTTGTAAGTCGGTTACTTGAGGCTTGTTGTGAGAGCCCTTATCTGGCCCCGAAACTACGGTCCGGTTCTAGTACTCATCGCCCGTACTTTCACGCGCCGCCCAATTAAAGACGCCCTTGGCCATAGTGGAGGTGGCGCGCTCGGCGCGCTCGGTGAAAATCTGCTGGCGTGTCCTCGCGATGCCCTGATCGTCGGGTTGCGCGAGCCACGCCATCTCAATCAGGTGCCCGGCGAGCCGTTCGGCGTCGGGGTCGTCCTCTCGCATCAGGGCCGTCGCTCTGTCGGCGAGGCGCCCCGCGCCTCCCGCGAGCGAGGCGACTTCGCAGGCGACGGTGCGGTCGTTCGCTGGCTTCAGTGACGCCGGATTTCCGTCCCACCAGCCGCCGTAGAGGCGCCAAATGTTGCGGACGATGAACTCTGGCTCGTCGTACACGGGCTGGAGAAAGGGCCGATCACTCAAGTGCGCAGGAAAGACGACCGAACTGAGGATGTCGCTGAGGCGAGTGCCCGTGTTCATGAGAGCGAGGGTTTGATCGACGATGTTCTCGAGGAACTCGGCGGTTTCGCTGAGCGCCTGATGGACGCGTTGGGCACCAATGATCGGCAAGCCATGACCGGGTAGGAGATACTCTGCGCCGAGTTCATTCATTCGTCGTAGGGCCTGCGCCCATTCGCGAGGGTAGCGTTGGACCTTTTGTGGATTGCCCGCGTTGGGGCTCGACCATACAAAAAGATCGCCCGTGCAGAGCACCTTCTTCGTCGGGATCCACGTGACCGTGGCGTCATCGGTCTCGCCCTTTTCGTGACGTAGCTGAATCTCTAGGCCGCCAACATCGAGTTGCAAATGCTCGAAGTACGTCTCGTCGGGGTAGCGGTACCTCGTGGGCCAGACCAAGTCCTTTATTCCGAACTGGCGCCGGTTCACCGTCTCGTTGTAACCCGCGGTCATAACGTAACGATCGAATCGTCGCGGAAGGTGATCGTGGGCGACGACGCGAGGGGGCTGCCAGCCGTTGCGCAAGGCTTCGTCGTCAAAAAGTTGCACGCCGAACACGTGGTCAATGTGACCGTGCGAGAAGACGGCAGTATTCAGTTGACCTGTGGACCAGCGACGCACTTGTTCGAACATCGTGGGCGCCGTGAATGACGATCCGGTGTCGACCATAAATAGACCATCCCCGGTCTTGAACACCGAGCAGTTCCCAAAGTTGGGCAGGAAGGCGACGCCGTCCGTGACCTCAGCGAGTTCTTCGCCAAAAATGATCGGGTGGTGATCCTTTATTGAGGCCTCGCCACGCCATAGACGATCCGCGAGCTCAATAACGTCCACGAAGTGTTACTTGTCGGCCTCGGGCTTTACGTCGGCAGCTTTTGCAGCGGTCTCGTCGGACGCGCTCGCGCCAGACTTGCCCGCCTTGAGCCCCTTTTCAAACTCGGTCTTCGCAGAGCCGAGGTTTCGAGCCAATTTCGGGATTGCTGCTCCACCAAAGATAAGTACTGCTACCACTATGACCACGATCAACAAGTCGGGTCCAAAAATCTCGCCTAGAAACACAGTCTTCTCCTTTGACGTGCGTAAAGACACAGTACTGCGCCTCACGCTGCGCGGTACAGCCCTCCCTGGGACCGGCCTTTGCCTCCTTAATATTCGGCGCCCAGTGCTCCCTGGTGCAAACTTTTTTCGAATCGTCGTTTTCCGCTCCGGGTGGACCAGGCTGATCCGTTGCCACGCGACGAGGGTCTAGCCGGCGATTGCGACGCCGAGTACCAGGGCGGCGATGGAGGCGAGGGCGGCGATTCCTGCGAACATTCCCCGGCGTTGGGGGCTCGCTGCCTTGGTATGCAGATAGGTGCCGACGCCGGCCGCGAGCACGCACACCATCTTTATGCCAAAGACAACGTTCCAACTCGACGTGGCGTGGCTGTGGTTGATGGCCAGGTAGTTCCACACCCCCGTCGCGACCAGGATCCAGAACGCGGGCCAACTGAGCCGACCAAACGCCTGGGCTACTTTTCGTGGTGCGGTGTCGCCGAATCCCCGAATTGTGGGCAGGAGGCCAAGAATGACGAATTGGCCACCCACCCAAATGGTCGCGGCCAAGACGTGCAGCGAGAGACGGACGATCGTGAGGCCGGGCGCGAGGTTAGGCGTTTGGCTATACAACACGAGTTTGATCACTTATTTCGCTTGCCATTGGGGCGCGCGCTTTTCCGCGAAGGCGATTGCCCCTTCCAGGGCGTCCGCACTTTGGCCGATCTTGCCAAACGCCTCATCGTTGACGGCCCACGACGCGTCCTCAGAAAGTTCCGTCGCTCGGCGCATGACGTCCTTTGACGTGCGAACCGCGAGCGGCGCGTTCGCGGCGATGCGTTCGGCGAGTGCGATTGCCGCGTCGAGCACTTCGTCACCGGGCACTACCTGATTCACGAGTCCCAGTTCGTAGGCGCGCTGGGCGCTGATGTGATCGCCGGTGAGCGCCATCTCGTATGCGACGGCGAGCGGTACGCGCTTTGGTAGCCGAAT
>PKZI01000211.1 GCA_003133005.1 Acidimicrobiaceae bacterium
CGACTCGCGCGCGACCTGCACGACACCGTCATCCAGCGACTCTTCGGCATCGGGCTCTCCCTCCAGATGACGTTGCCGAGCGCGCTGGACGAAACGGTGCGCAGTCGGATCGATCAAGCGCTCGACGAGCTCAACGAAACAATTCGTGACATCCGCACCACGATCTTTGAGATAGACCGCGATCACGGCAACATCGAATCGCTCGAGGGCCGCGTGAAGAGCCTCACTTCGGAAGTCGCGTCACGTCTCGGCGTGCCCGTGCAGGTCACTACAACCACCGCACTTGACGACCTCGTGTCGTCGTCGTGCGCGCTCCACACCGTCCAAGCCCTTCGCGAGATTCTCGCCAATGTCGTGCGACACGCGCACGCGAAAAGTGTCGAGGTCGAGTTGAGCGTCGATGAAGGGATGCTTTTACTTGAAGTCCGCGACGACGGCGTGGGATTCACCATGTCCGACGTTGGCGGACATGGTCTGGGCAATCTCGCGTCTCGTGCCCACGACCTCGGCGGCGAATGTTACGTAGAATCTAAAGTCGGCCACGGAACGAAGGTGCGATGGACTGCAAAGCGAGCGGAGTGAATTGATTCGATTGCTCCTTGTTGACGATCATGAGATTGTTCGCCGCGGACTGCGCGAGATGCTTGAGTCCAAGGGCGACTTCAGCGTCACGCGAGAAGCCGGATCCGTCGAAGAGGCCCTCACGCTCTCGCTCGACGATGTCGACGTCGCTATCCTCGACGTTCGCTTACCCGATGGCAGTGGCGTCGATCTGTGCCGCTCGATCCATGACGTGCGACCCGAACTGGCGTGTCTCATGTTGACGTCCTTCGCGGACGACGCCGCCATGGACGCTTCGATGCTCGCGGGTGCGCGCGGCTACGTGTTAAAGAACGTGCGAGGCGACGACCTCGTCGATTCGATTCGGCGCGTCGCAACCGGTGAGTCACTGTTGAGCGAGAACCAACTCGAGCACGCACGTGAACGACTGCGTCGCCAAGTCGCCGAGGATGTTCGTCTCGAAAGTTTGAGCGCTCAGGAGCGCAAGATCCTCGATCTACTGAGTGAGGGCATGAGCAATCGTGAGATCGCCGACACGATGTTCCTCGCCGAAAAGACCGTAAAGAACTACGTGTCGAACCTTCTCGCCAAACTCGGCTACCAGCGCCGCACCGAGGCCGCGCTTTTCGCGCAACGACAGTACGACCGCAACCACCCTCGCGACTAAGAAAGCGTGAAGACCTCGGGACCGTTGTCGGTGACCGCGATCGTGTGTTCGAAGTGCGCGGAGAGTTCGCCGTCCTTGGTCATGACGCTCCAATCGTCGTCGAGCACGTAGGTGTCATAGGTACCGACGTTCACCATTGGCTCGACCGCAAAGACCATGCCCTCTTTCAAGGTCGGGCCGGGCGACCCTGGCCAGTAGTTCGGCACTTGTGGTTCCTCGTGCATCGCGGTACCAATGGCGTGACCCACGTATTCGCGCACCACCGAAAAGCCCGCAGCCTCGGCGACTTTCTGGACCGCGCGACCGACCTCGTGTAAACGGTTGCCAATGACCAACTGATCCACCCCCGCCCAGAGCGAACGCTCGGTCACGTCGATGAGTCGCTGCGCGAGTTCGCTGATCTCGCCCACGCCCGCGGTGTACGCGGCGTCGCCGTGATAACCCTCGATGATGGCCCCGCAGTCCACCGAGATGATGTCGCCCTCTTTTAATCGGTAGTCGCCGGGAATGCCGTGCACGATCATGTCATTAGGACTGGTGCAGATCACGGCGGGAAAACCGTGGTAGTTGAGGAAGTTCGATCGCGCGCCGCGCTTCTCGAGCACCGCCTCGGCGACCTCGTTGAGTTGGCGCGTGGTGACCCCGGGACGGATCGCGGCGCGCGTCGCCTCGTGCATCTCGGCGACGACCTTGCCGGCCTTGCGCATCTTGTTGAGTTCGTCCGCCGAGCGTCTCACGCGAGTCCCCTCTCGTGCACCGCGGCCTCGAGCGCGGCCGTGACCTCGTCCATCTCCTGATCGCCGTTCACGACCACCAAGAGTCCTCGCGATTCGTAGAAGGCGAGGAGCGGTTCGGTGTCGCGTTCATAGACGCCAAGGCGTGTCGCGATGGCTTCTGGCGTATCGTCCTTTCGCTGGATGACGTCGCCGCCGCAATTCGAGCACGTGCCCGATATCGCTTCGATGTCGGTGTCCTTATAGATGTTGCCGCATTCCTGACAGACCCGACGCGTCGAGAGCCGTTCGATGACGCGCTCGTTGGACACTTCGAGATTGAGACAGAGTTTGATGCCGTCGTCACCGAGGAGTTCCTCGAGGGCCTCGGCTTGGGGCAACGTGCGCGGAAAACCATCCAGCAGAGCGCCGCGCTTCGCGTCAGGTTCCTTGAACCTCTCGTCGACGAGGCGGTTGACGAGGTCGTCGGACACCAAGGCACCGGCGTCCATGATGGCGGCGACCTCTTCGCCGAGGGGCGTACCGGCCTTCACCGCTGCGCGCAAGATGTCGCCAGTCGAGACGTGAGGAATGCCGTAGGCGTCCGAGAGTCGCTTGCACTGCGTACCCTTGCCTGCGCCCTGTTTGCCAAGAACCACCAGGTTGAGACGTGGCATCGCTACCTCTTCAGGAATCCTTCGTAGTTGCGCATCATGAGCTGCGAGTCAATCTGACGCATCGTCTCAAGCGCCACGCCCACCGCGATCAACAGTGTCGTGCCGTAATAAGGGAACCGGTTGATGTTCCACAGCGCCATCAAGATCGACGGGATTACCGCCACCGAAGCGAGGAACAACGCACCCACGACGGTGAGGCGACTCAACATCTTGGCGAAGTACTTCTCCGTTGGCAACCCCGGTCGAATGCCGGGCACGAAGCCACCTTGCTGGCGCAACATCTCGGC